>NZ_FR889177.1:3690-109228 GCF_000432215.1 Anaerostipes sp. CAG:276 | reverse complement strand
CAGCCATACCCGCTACGGAGCACTGGGAACAATGGCCATGGGCGAGGGAGGACCGGAGCTGGTAAAACAGCTTCTGAACCGTACTTATGACATTAATATGCCTTCCGTGGTAGGTGTTTACCTCACCGGGAAACCTGAAAAAGGGGTAGGCCCTCAGGACGTGGCTCTGGCCATTATCGGAGCCGTGTTTGAATGCGGATATGTTAACAATAAGGTGATGGAGTTTGTAGGACCGGGTGTGGCAAACCTGTCTGCCGATTTCCGGATCGGCATCGACGTTATGACCACAGAGACTACCTGTCTTTCTTCTATATGGAAGACCGATGACACGATCAAAGAATTTTACGAGATACACGGAAGAGAAAAAGATTACAAAGAATTAAATCCGGGAGCAGTCGCATACTACGACGGAATGGTGGAAGTGGATCTGTCAAAGATCAAGCCGATGATCGCCATGCCGTTCCACCCGAGCAACACCTATACAATAGAAGAAGTCAATGCAAATCTTAAGGATGTCCTGGCAGAAGTTGAAAAACGTGCTTTGGTCAGCCTTGACGGAGCCGTAGACTACTCTCTTCAGGATAAGATCAAAGACGGAAAGCTGTATGTGGATCAGGGGATCATCGCTGGATGTGCAGGAGGCGGATATGAGAATATCTGTGAGGCAGCCAATATCTTAAAGGGTGCCAGCATCGGCTCCGATGAATTCACCCTGAGCGTTTACCCGGCAAGTACGCCTGTATTCATGGAACTTGTAAAGAACGGGGCAGTGGCAGACCTGATGGCTACAGGCGCAGTTGTGAAGACGGCCTTCTGCGGACCGTGTTTTGGAGCAGGGGATAAACCGGCCAACAAGGGGATACACCGGCCAACAATGCGTTCAGTATCCGCCACTCTACAAGAAACTTCCCGAACAGAGAAGGCTCCAAGCTGCAGAGCGGACAGATCGCATCAGTTGCACTGATGGATGCAAGATCGATCGCAGCCACTGCGGCAAACAAAGGTTACCTGACTCCGGCGACAGACATTGATACAGACTTCAGCGTGCCGAAGTATTTCTTTGACAAGACGATCTACGAAAACCGTGTCTTTGACAGCAAAGGTGTGGCAGATCCTTCCGTGGAAGTACAGTTCGGGCCGAACATCAAGGACTGGCCGGAGATGTCTGCACTTCCGGAGAATCTGGTATTGAAGGTCGTGTCTGAGATCCATGACCCAGTGACAACCACGGATGAACTGATCCCGTCAGGGGAGACTTCTTCTTACCGCTCTAATCCACTCGGACTCGCAGAGTTTACACTGTCCAGGAAAGATCCGGCCTATGTGGGACTCGCAAAGGAGATCCAGAAAGCACAGAAAGCCATAGAGGCGGGGAACTGTCCTCTGGATGCCGTGGAAGAATTAAAATCTGTGATGGAAGCGGTTCATACGAAGTATCCGGAAGCCGGCGAAGGAAATATCGGCGTCGGAAGCACGATATTTGCAGTGAAGCCCGGTGACGGCTCTGCCAGAGAACAGGCGGCTTCCTGCCAGAAAGTCCTGGGAGGATGGGCGAATATCGCCAACGGATATGCAACAAAGCGCTACCGTTCCAATCTGATCAACTGGGGCATGTTGCCGCTTACGATCGAAGAAGGAGAACTTCCGTTTAAGAATAAAGACTTCTTATTCCTGCCTGGTATCAGAAAGGCAGTAGAGAACAAAGACAGCAGGATCAGGGCTTTTGTTGTGGAAGACGGAGGACTCAGGGAGTTTGCTCTGACTCTGGGGGAACTCACCGATGACGAAAGAGAGATCATCCTGAAGGGATGCCTGATCAATTACTATAAAGAGGAGAACTGAGGAGCAGTATAAATGGTCGGAACTATTTGGGCGCTGATACCGCCTGTCATTGCCATTGGACTGGCATTGATCACAAAAGAAGTTTACCTTTCCCTGATGGTGGGGATCGCCTCCGGGGCTTTGATGTTTGAACATTTTCAGCCTGTGGAAGCGATGAATACCATATTTGAAATCATGACCGGAAAGATCGGGAGCAACTGTGATATCCTGATCTTTCTCGTGATGCTCGGTATCCTGGTGGCCCTGATTACAAAATCAGGTGCCTCCAGGGCATACGGAAAATGGGCGCTGAAGGCAATCAAATCAAAGAGACAGGCTATGTTTGCAACCTCTCTTCTGGGGACGGTTATTTTTGTGGACGATTACTTTAACTGTCTGACAGTGGGAACCGTCATGAAGCCTATCACAGACAAATATAAGATCACCAGGGCAAAGCTTGCCTATGTGATCGATGCCACCGCGGCTCCTATCTGTATTATCGCACCGATTTCCAGCTGGGCCGCTGCGGTGGGATCTTCCCTGCCTTCGGGCAGCAATATCGACGGATTTTCCCTGTTCGTAAAGGCAATTCCGTTTAATTACTATGCACTGCTGACACTTGTATTCCTTATATTTTTAATGATCCTGAATGCTGATTTTTCTAAGATGAAGCGGTATGAGGAGGAGAAAGGGAATGAGACACACGATCAAAAGCATGAGGCAGATGTTCCGGTCGTCGGAAAAGGACAGGTAAAGGACCTGATCCTTCCGATTCTGTTTCTGATTGCTTCCTGTATTGGATTTATGCTTTATACCGGAGGATTTTTTGAGGGAAAAGATATTATAACGGCATTGTCCGAATGCAGCAGCGGAAGAAGTCTTGTATTGGGGTCCTTTTCAACGCTGATCTTTACATTTCTTCTGTATATTCCGAGGAAGGTCGTGGCCTTCGTGGATTTCTGCGGGAGTTTCAGCCAGGGATTTAAGTCGATGACATCGGCCATCATGATTCTTTGCCTGGCATGGACTCTTTCCGGCATATGCGGAGAAGAGTATTTAAGGATCGGACAGTTTGTCAGCGGGATTATCAGCGGAAATACATCCGCAGCGGCTGTGCTTCCGGCCCTGTTTTTCCTGGCTGCTCTGGGCCTGTCCTTTGCCACGGGAACTTCCTGGGGAACATTTGGAATTCTGATTCCTATCTCCGTAGCTGTCGTGGGGAATGATATTTCTGCGCTGACGCTGCTGGTGGGGTCTGTTTTGTCCGGAGCCGTATGCGGAGACCACATTTCTCCGATCTCCGATACAACGATTCTGGCCTCTGCGGGAGCCGGATGCCGCCATATTGACCATGTTGCAACACAAATGCCTTATGCGCTTATTGTGGCAGTCTGCGCTGTAGTCGGATACCTGACGGCGGGAGCGTTGAATAACGGATTTTTAGGCCTGGCGGTTGCGGCCGGAGCCCTGGCTGTGGCCATGGCTTCCATCGTGTGGAATCTAAAAAAGAAGGCTTAGAGGTGATAAGATGAGCAATTTGGCCACAAGAGCAATAGAAGAAATAGGAAAAGTGATCATCGGAAAAGATCATATCATAAGGCAGGTCATGACTGCGATCCTGGCCAACGGCCATATTCTGATCGAGGATATTCCGGGTGTGGGAAAGACTACGCTGGCGATTGCATTTTCTAAGGTTCTGGGTCTGGATTATCAGAGGATACAGTTTACGCCGGATGTGATGCCTGCGGATATTGCCGGGTTTTCTGTCTATAAGCAGGGCAGTGAATCCTTTGAATACCAAAAGGGGGCGGCCATCACCAACCTTCTCCTGGCAGATGAGATCAACCGGACTTCGCCCAAGACCCAGTCGGCTCTCCTTGAAGCCATGGAGGAAGGAAGAATCACCGTAGATGGGGTGACGAGAGAACTTCCCGATCCATATGTGGTCATTGCCACACAAAACCCTCTGGGAGCGGTGGGGACCCATTCACTCCCGGAGGCCCAGCTTGACCGGTTTATGATCCGGATTTCCATGGGATACCCGGACCGGGAGAGTGAGGTGGCGATGCTCAAACAGGAGAGAGTCAATGTTGCCATCGATTCTCTGGAAGAGATCATACAGGTGACGGATCTCATACTGATGAAACAGCAGGCGGAGCGGATATATGTCCACGAGGATCTGTACCGGTATATTGTCGATCTTGTATGTGCCACCAGAAATCATCCGGATCTTAGCATGGGGATCAGTCCCAGAGGAACTATCTCTCTTCTTCAGATGGCCAAGGCAAATGCATATCTCGATGACAGAGATTATATGGTACCGGATGATATTAAGCAGATTTTCTATGCCGCATCCGCCCACCGTGTCATGAAAAGCAAAGAGGCGAGGATCAAACGCAGGACGGTCAGGGAGATTCTTACGTCCATAGCCGAAGAGATCCCTGTCCCAGAGAGCAGATAAGGAGCATCCATGATCATTGGAATCATCATCCTAAGCGTGATTTATGTTATCTTATATCAAAATATCATCGGAGGATGCCTTCTGGCATCCTTATTTGTTTTGGTGTTATTTTCCTGGTGGAACGTGCGGAGGAAGACATCAAAGCTTAAGATTGAAGTGTCTCTTGACCGGAAAGCGGCTTCAAGGAAGGAAGAGATTCATTTAAAGGGAATCTTTGAAGGAATCCGGTGTCTGGATGCCGCAGAGTGCGAGGTGACTTACCAGGTGCGCTACTGGCTCATGGGCCGGAAAAAAGTCATAAAGGAGAGATTTGAGTATTCCGGGAAGGAGTCAGAGGGCTTTTTGATCCCGCTTAAATTTGACCACTGTGACGAGGTGCACATAACGGTAGCTAAAATAAAAATGCGGGATATGACGGGCCTGTTTTGGGCAGATAAATTTGTAAAAGTCAAAGCCGGGGTGCTTATCATGCCGGATGCGTATCCGCTGGGCCGGATGTCAGATCAGTCGGTGGAGGCAAAGACCATGGACCCGTATGAGTATGACGGCCTCAAGGAATACCGGCCCGGAGACAAAGGCTCCAGGATTCACTGGAAACTGCTCGCGGGAAAAAATCTGCTGATGGTGAAGGACACGGAGGAAGAAAGGGAAGAAAAGCTCTTAATTTTTCTAAGTCTTCCGGAGCGGGGAGAGGCATATGATGATTTTTTTGCTGTATTTTTCTCTGTCTCAAAGTTTTTTTTAGAGCAGGGAATGCCTCAGACAATTTACTGGGGGACAAAGGAATACTACCTGGAACGGTATCAGCAGTATGAAGAATTGTTTGGGGAGATGTTTGCCTCAGACTTCGACGGAAACTTTGAAAACAGGGAGTATGAGGGAATTCATATTTATATGAGAGAGACAGAGCCTGACCTGATTTATGTCGAAACAGAATCGGAGACGAATACAGTTGACAGGAGCGGGCTGGAACAGGGAATCTATGATCTGGAATTATTTTAAATCAGACTGCAAGGGGTCTTTTTATATGAAGGAAAAAATTCAACCATATATGAAATATATATTTCTGAGCATGATATTTCTTGGCTTGACAGACAGTGTGTTTGTCGGGTTTTTTACGAGAGCCTTTCAATATTATCTGCTTTGTGCCGGTGTGGCGATCCTGACAGTGCTCTGCGTTTTGTTAGAAAGGTATCCGAAAGCCGTCTTCGGCGCAGTCGGCTTTGCGGTAGCGGCTGCATTTTTTTTAAGGAGCGCTCTTGCCAATGGATTTCAGGTGATCAGCAACCGGATGGCCGATGCAGTAAATCAAGTGTTTGATATGGGATTTTATTATTACGTGGATATCCGGCCTGAGTATACGCGGCGGGACAGTATCCTCTTTATCCTGCTTTTATTCCTGCTGGGCAGTGTGGTATTTCATTATCTGACGAAGAAGACGAAGATCTTTGCGGCAGTGGTATCTGCCGTCGAAGCCTGTCTGCTGATCCTGACTCCGTACTCTATCACGGGACCGTTTCTGCTGTTTTTATGCGGATTGACTGGCTATGTCCTTTGGACACGCAAAAAGACATTCAGCGCATCGGTCATATCCGTATGCCTTCTTCTGGGGGCTGTCGCAGTATCCGGAACTGCCGGAGAGCCTGCAGAAAGCAATCCGGTGAAGGAGACGGCACTGGAACTTGTAAGGACGCTGTCACAGGGCAAAGATTATCAGGTGGCAGGAGGGATCGGAAGCGGCGATATCGGAAAGATCGGTTCCGTGGCACCCAGGGGAACGAAGCTGTTTCAAGTAAAGCTTTCAAAACCGGAGACGCTGTATCTGAAGGGATTCACAAGCGGTGTTTATGAAAAAGGAATGTGGAAAAAGGAAAAGAAAGACGCAAAGGTGATTCTGGGAGAGAACAGCCTGGATCTGCCCTACCAGTTTTTTGATCTGAAGATTCCTGAGCTCAGCCTTGAACTTTTAGATACCGGTCTTCAGAAAAAAACGGAAAATGCAGAGATCCGCTATCAGAAATTTACGGATGAATATTATCTTTGGCCTTATTTCAGCAGTATTTCTCCGGAAAAGGGGAGATACTACGGAGATTACAATATAAAAAGGAACGGAAAGAGGGAAAAGGAAACGCTTACATACTATCCTGTATCCTTAGACAATATCCTGAAGGCAGACGGGAGGATCACCGATGCCCTTCTGGACGGACAGACCGGGGATGTAACTTTGGAAAGGGAATATTTTGAGGCGATGGATTCCTACAATCAATATGTCAGGAGCCAATATTTGAAGGTTCCCGGAGATTTAAAGAAGAAGCTTACAAAGAAATTTCCGGAACTGCTGCAGGTGGTCTCCATGAGGAAAAAGACCGGGATGATTCAGACACTTTTGAGAGAGAACTATCAGTATACAAGCGACTCCGGAACTACCCCGGAGGGGAAAGATCCCATCTGGTATTTTCTGAATGAGAATAAAAAAGGCTACTGTACGCAGTATGCCTCCGCTGCGGTCATGATGTTCCGTTCTGCGGGGATTCCTTCCAGATATGTGGAGGGATATCGGATTGATGAAAGGAAGTTTAAGAGGGATCATACGGCCCAGGTTACGGATTTTTATGCTCACGCATGGCCCGAAATATACGTAGAGAATGTGGGGTGGGTTCCGGTGGAAGTGACCAATACCCGGAATCTGCTGTCCGAACAGGATCAGACAGAGAGGGATGCATCATACACAGAACACGGGAAGGATTCCTTTTTGAAAAAAAATCTGGTTCTTCAGAGCCTGGCTGCACTGCTCTTATCTTTTTTCGTAATTGTTACAATTGTTAAGATTACGGCAGAAATTATCCGGTACAGAAACTGGAGAAAGAGCACGAACAAGGAGAAAGTCATAGTTTATCAAAATTTAATAAATTCTCTGACAGAAGGCAAGAAGCTGGACGAAAAATATGTCCTGACTCTCGAAAAAGTGCGTAAAATCTCGGAAAAAGGCAGATTCAGCCAGCATGAAATCACTGACGAAGAACTAAGATATGTGAAGAGATTTGTCGATATATTAAAGAAAAAAATATAATTGTTACACAAATGTTAAAAAACTCTTGACAGTTTTATTACATATAAGCTACAATAGCAACAGTGAAAGAAATACATGAAACATTATTGTAGTATTTGTATTGATTGATTAGGAGAACACATGAAACGTTTGGTAGTAAAAGCAATGGTAGTCATAATGCTCACTGTAGTGGGATGTTCAGCGATCGGCGGAACAAGAGAGACAGAAGCTGCTTCCAATAAAGGGCAGAAAGTTGTGAATTATGCAAAACGCTTTGTCGGTAATAAATATAGATATGGCGGAACCAGTTTGACGAGAGGAGCCGACTGTTCCGGATATGTAATGTCTGTTTACAGAAAATTCGGAAAAAGACTTCCGCACTCTTCTTACGGAATGAGAAAAGTAGGAAAGAAAGTAAAAGGCGGAATCAAGAAGGCGAAGCCGGGAGACATCATCTGTTACAGCGGACACGTAGCAATTTATATGGGAAAAAATAAAATTGTCCACGCAAGCAACTCTGCACCGTATCCCAGAGGGGGAATCAAGATCTCCAAGAATGCAAAATACAGAAAGATCGTCGCAGTAAGAAGAATTTTTAAATAAGTATACATAAACATAAAACTGTTGTATTAGTATTTATACTACTGATACAGCAGTTTTTTTGTTTCGCCCTTGATCCGTGTGTGATCATTGCACTTTTATACCTTGTATGGTAAAATTAATTAATATATATATGGACAGAGTTGGTGCCGGGATAAGAATTTTTATTCCTGTCCAATGTGGAAAGCAGTAACAAAGGCGGTGCTGTGGATGGAGAAGATAAGGCGTGAGGTCCAGGAGGCCCTGGAGATGATTCCAGGCGGAGTGTGTGTGTATTTGTATAAAGAAGGTCGGATTTATCCGGTGTTCCGCAACTCCTCATTCTATGAAACATTAGGCTGTTTTGAGGAGTATACCGGGGAAATAAGCCGGGAGACGGCATTTCAGGGAATACACAGGGAAGACCTTCCGGAAGTGAAGGAAAAAGTAAACAGATTATTGCGTAAGGGCACGGCATTATCACATACCTGCCGTATTTTTAATGACAATCAGGGAAGATACCGGTGGGTCCATATCGATGGGTCCGCAGAGCACGGTGAAGATGGCAGCGTGCTCTTTTATGCTGTTTACAGAGATGTGAGTGAACAGATACAGCTGAAAGAGGAATTGGTCCGTTCCAATGAACAGATGCAGGATATTATAAATTTGATTCCCGGAGGCGTGGCGATCTACAAAGTATCTGATTTCTTTGAGACCGTATATTTTTCGGACGGTGTATCGGAGTTATCCGGATATTCAGCTTTAGAATACAGGGAGCTGATCAAAAGGGACGCTGTTGAGATGACCTGCCGTGAAGACAGAGAAATGATCATCTCCAAGGCAGGGGAAGTGGTTCAGACAAAAGGAACTTCAGAATTTGAATTCCGCAAAAAGCACCGGAATGGGCAGATTGTCTGGGTCCATGTACAAATGAAGTGGATTGGAGAAGAAGATGGGTGCCCGCTTGTGCTCTGTGTATTTCATAATATTACCGATCTTAAAGAAGCTCAGCTGGAGAAGGAACATCTGATTAACTCTATACCGGGAGGGATTGCCAGCTATCGGGTGGAAGGGGAACGATTCATACCCGAGTTTTATTCTGACGGTGTGATGATGATTTCAGGCCATACACGGATGGAATTTGAAGCAATGGTCCGGCGCAATGCATTTGATGTTATTTATGAGCCAGACAGGAAGAGAGTGCTGGAAGCCGCAAAAACTGCTCTTATAAGCGGGGAAGTGCTGGACGTCTCATATCGGATGTATCATAAAGATGGAAATCTGATCTGGATTCATTTAAATGGCCGGCGCATGGGGCCTTTGGCGGAGAAGATGAGATTTTATGCCGTGTTTACCGGAATGTCTGCTGAGGCCAGGCTGTTTCAGGAGATTGCTAATGAAACGGCCGACGGCATCTATGTGATTGACAGATCGAACTTTGAACTGCTCTATGCAAATGAATCTTTAAATCTTTTTATGGAAAAAAAGGAATGTACCGGTCAAAAATGTTTTAAAGTCCTCCACGGTAAAGACAGTCCTTGTGAATACTGCAACATTATACAATATGAACCCGGAAGCGAAGAACATGAGATAAAGATTCCCGGCTCAGACAGGGTGTACAGCGCCCGCTGCCACAAAACAGTTTGGAATGGAATTCCCGCCTATGTGCAGTATGTTAAGGATATCACACAGACGGTGAGAGAGCAGGAGAGGATCAGGAATCAGTATAAAGACCTGCTTCTGAAGCATTACCGGACTCCCGGTCCCGATGCACTGGTCGTGGGGCACTGCAATGTCACGAAGAGCAGGATTCTCGATATTTTAGATTATACCGGTTCGGATCTGATGGAAACCTTCAGTGACGACAGAGAATGTTTTTTTATGGGCCTTTCAAGTCTGGTGACGGATGAGAAAGAACGGAAAACATTCCGGGAGACATTTTTAAATGAGCCGTCTCTAAAGGCCTTTGAGCGGGGAGACTTAGAGCGGAAGCTTGAGTGCTTTGTCCGCCTGCCGAAGGATCAGAGGGGCAGATATGTACAATTTAATATGAATATGGTAGCAGCGCCTGACAGCGGAGATATCACAGGGATTCTGACGGTAACGGATATCACCGAGCGGAAGATTTCGGATCTGATCCTCAGGCAGCTGTCAGTGACAGGATGTGATTTTGTTGTCGATGTTGATCTGACCGCAGACCGTTATAAATTGCTTTCCTGCAGTGAGAATGCATTCTGTGTTCCGCCGCATAGGGGCAGACATTCCGAATGGACCGCCTATATGCTGCGGTCAAGGGTTGTCCCAAGAGACCGGGAGCAGTATAAGAACGGGCTGGAACCGGAAAAAATGATGAGCAGGCTTCAAAAAGACGGGCCGTATACATTTGCCTTTTGCATCTCGGATGATAAAGGGGATATCAGAACAAAAAACATGACAGTTTCAGCCGTCGATCTGAGACTTGGCAGGGTCTGCCTGTCCAGAAGCGATATCACAGACTCCATCCGGGAGCAGCAGGGACTGCTCCATATGATTGCGTATACATTTGAATTGGCTGCGTTCATTAATTTAAGCAGCAGAAGCCTGACATTATATACGAGGGAGAGCGTACTTGACAATTTACAGCCCCATTATGTAGAAAACTACGACAGGACAATTCTTAAATTTGTTGAGCACCACGGTACTTCAGAACATAAGGAAGAAGCACGGACACAGTTTAGGATTGAGACAATGACGGAGCGCCTCAGAGAGAAGCCTAACGGTTATGATTTTCTGTTCTCCTATGAAGGAGATAACGGGGAACGTTTTAAGCAGATCAATGTCCTGTGGGGAGACGTAAATCATAGGACACTCTGCCTGGTGAGGGCGGATGTGACGGAAATGCTGACTGCGGAGAGACAGGCGAAAAAACGGTTGGAACATGCGCTCGCATCGGCAGAAGAAGCCAATAAAGCAAAGAGTGATTTTCTCTCTGCTATGAGCCATGATATCCGGACCCCTATGAATGCGATTATGGGGATGACAACACTGGCATCCGCCTATCTTGGTGACGATGAACGGGTGGCCGGATATCTGGATAAGATAGAAGTGTCTTCAAGGCACCTGCTCAGCCTGATCAACGATATTCTGGATATGAGCAAAATTGAGAGGGCACAGATCACTTTGAATCTCTCGAAGGTATCTATTCCTAAACTGTTGGATCAGCTTTCTGTTATGATTTTATCTCAGGCAGAGGAAGCAGGCCTTACACTTAGCATACGGGCGGAAGGGGTGAATCATGAAGATTTTTATGGAGATCCTCTCCGCATCAATCAGATCCTTATTAATTTGCTGAGCAATGCTGTAAAATTTACAAATAAGGGAGGCATGGTGGAACTGCTGGCAGAAGAAGTTGAAACAGAAGGATCAGCCGGGCGTGTGAGTTACCATTTTACGGTCAGAGATACAGGGATCGGCATGCCGGAGGAGTTTGTTTCCAAAATCTTCGAGCCGTTCAGCCGCAGCGGAAATGCGGCGCATATTGAGGGGACAGGGCTTGGTCTCAGCATTACAAAAGGACTGATTGATCTGATGGGTGGAAAAATTTCTGTGGAAAGCTGGATCAATGAGGGATCTGTTTTTAGAGTGGAATTAGAGTTTGACCGGGCACAGGCAGAAAACAGTTCTTATATAAAGAATGCAGAGCCGTCATTCAGCCTTTCTTCCGGGAAAAGGGCATTTTCCGGCTGCTGTTTTCTGGTGGCCGAGGATAACGCCATTAATGCAGAAATACTTTGTGAACTGCTTGGACTTTGCGGAGCAGAAACTGTGCTCATGACGGATGGAGCTAAGGCGGTAAAGGCATTTCAGGATACAGAGCCGGAAACATATGATGCCATTCTCATGGACATCCAGATGCCTAAGATGAACGGATATGATGCCGCCCGCGCTATCAGAGGAATGGAGCGGGAGGATGCGGAGGAGATACCGATTATTGCCATGACGGCCAATGCTTTTAATGAGGATGTTCAGAACGCATTTCAGGCGGGGATGAATGCCCATATAGCAAAACCTATCGATTTAAATGTACTTATGAACACACTGCAGAAGGTTTTGGATGAATCAGGAAAGGAACTGGAAACTTCCGGAGAACAGAAACGGAGGAAATGAAAAGAAGAGTATTGGCGGTCATATTAAGCATAGCATGTTTGACTTCTATATTTACAGGGTGCAGTTTAAAGAAAAGCAATGAGAGCAAAAAGAAGACAGTAGTGACACTTGTCTATAATCAAAAGTTAAATAATTTTGAAAAATATGTGGAAAGTAAACTTCCTGATGTAGATCTGCAGTGGGAACATATGGCTTCCAGTCCGCTGAGCACTACGATCAAACGGCGGTTAAAAGCCGGACATGGCCCGGATTTGGTTGTCTCCACCCAGCCGGCAGATGAGGAGAGCTCAGCGGATGTGCTTCCTCTGGACGGATATGAATTCAGTGACCGTTATGAGAGCACTATGCTGAAAAATCTGACAGTAAATGAAAGGCTTTATTACCTGCCTATGCCGGGACAGTATAATTGCTATGTGATCAATAAGACCTTATTTGAGGAAGCAGGTCTTAGTCTGCCAAAAAATAATCGGGAGCTAGTATCGGATCTTGAATAATTCCGTAAGAAAAAGATTGGCCTGTCTGATACCGGACACGTTTTTGGCATTAGAGAAATGACAAATGAAAATATCGGAACCTTTCTTGCGGGCTGTATAACACCTGAGTTTTTGGGGAATGCAAAAGGGGTAAAGTGGCTGGCCGCCTATGAAAAAAAGGAAGGGAAGATGACGGGTACATGGGAAAAAGCATTTTCTTTGTTTGAACAGTTACAGAAAAAGGATCTGATGAACCTGGAGCCTCTGCGCAAGCAGGGCAACTTGATCAACAATACAATCTATATGGGCAGAGGGAAAATGATCGCAGCCTATGGAAGTTCGGCATTTCTTGAAGAGTGCCGGCAGATGAATGAAAAAGAAGTGAAAGCGGGGACTAGTAAAAAGTATGAATATGTAATGCTCCCTTTCCTGGGAGAAAAGAAAACAAAGAATTGGACGCTGACGCTTCCGGCAGGCTATGTTGGACTTAATTCAGCTCTGAAAAAGGAGGGTAATGAAGAAAAGATGGATGCCTGTCTTAAGGTAATGGATATTATTTCTACTCAAAAAGGGCAGGAAGCGCTCATGAAAGATTTAAGGCTTGATAACTCCTATTTAAAGCAATTTGACAGAAGTGACAGTAAAGCTCCTTCCGGACTTGAGAGCACAGTTAAGGACGGATACGTCTATTATGTAAAATTTCCGGGGAAAGTGGTGGAGTATCTGGGATTGCAGGGAACACAATATCTGAGTGGACAAAAAAGTGTAAAAGATGTTTTGGCGGCTGTGGATGATTACTATCTTAACGGATCAAAGGAGGCTGATCAGGACCTTACGGTTGTGGGTACCTCCCCGAAAGATTTTATTTATCAGAATTATAACACTCGGCTGAAGGAGACGATTCTTGGAAATCTCGTGGCCGACAGTATTGCCGATTATTCTGATGCTCCGATTGCCGTGGCAAATGGAGGGGGAATCCGGGCAAGCTTATACAAAGGCAATATTCTTGGAGATGATCTGAAGGCAGTATGTCCTTTTGATAACCAGATTCTTGTAGTAAAAATGACAGGTTCAGTGCTCAGGGAGATGCTGGAGCACAGTTTATCCGAAATTGACGGCAGCCGTGGAATTCCGGGAGGAAGATTCCTGCAGGTATCCGGTATCACATTCACTTATGACAGCGCCAAGCCGGTCGGACACAGACTTTTAGATGCAAAGCTGAAGGATGGGACAAACATCGAGAACAAGAAAGACTATACTGTGGCGATCACAGATTATATGGCAGGTTCCAAAGGATATTTAGAGGGCAACGGCGACGGATATACGATGCTCAATCTTTTCAGTGAAAAAGACCCGAAAGCAAAAGGTGTTACGCCGGTAAAACAAAATGTGGGTACTTACCGTGATGCTATGCAAAATTTTATTCAGAAACATGCGGATGCTTTGGAAGCTGTCAAAGCCGAGGGGCGTATTACAGACATCAATGACGATTAGGGAGGAAGTTTATGGCCAAAAAATCAAGCAGGCATATGGGAAGCAGTGCGCCGGCGTTCATTTTGATATTAATCTGTGCTTTCCTGATGTTCTTTATGCTGCAAAAATTCCAGAGCCGGACAGATGACACTGTTTCCAGTATCAGCAAAGCTTATCTGAGTGAGCTGAGCAGTCAGACGGTAGGTCATTTGAAGACGAGTCTGGACAGCCAGTTTGCCCAGATCGTCACGACTGTGGACAGTATCAATGAAGCTGACCTGAAAGACTTGAATTCGCTGCAGCGGTTTTTGAAAAAACAGATGAAGAACAATCGATTTTCCTATGTGGCCGTGCTGGACAGCGATGGTATGTGCTATACTCCTGATGATGTTTACTCAGCCATATCAAAGATCAACTCTTTAGATACGCTTTTAAGCGGAAAGGGAAGATTAATTTCTTCCAATGAAACGATTCTTGGAGACGACATGATCTTACTTGGAACTCCGGTTTCTGATATTAAATTCAGAGGGAAGCAGATTACCGCGGTTTTGGTCGGAATGGATACCCATATACTCAGTGAAAAACTGGTTCTTCACAAGGACAATACGAATTCTTATGCTGATGTCATATCGAAAAAGGGTGCATTTGTTATGCGTTCCGCCAAGGGAGCTTAGACCCGGGCAGGTGTGAATTATTTTGGAATGCTGGAGAACAGGGCCGTTCTTGACAAGGGATTCTCTCTCAAAAAAATGCAGGATCAGATTTCCGGCCGCAGAGAGGGAATGGCAGCGCTTTCGATTGACGGAGTACATGAATATGTCTATTACGGTCCTATTCCGGAAACCGAATGGACGGTATGCGTGACGATGCGTTCCGGAGGGGTAGATTCACAGATTGAATCTCTCAGTGGGTTTATGTCCCGCAGTACAGTGGCGGCTGTATTGTTTATAACGGCTCTCATTATGGGCTTTTCTCTGGTGTACATTCATCTGATCCGGCGCAACGCAGAGCTTCTGGCAGCAGAGAAAAACAGGGCGGAGGAGGCATTTAAACATGCGGAAAAGGCAAATCTGGCAAAGAGCGAATTCCTCTCAAGAATGTCTCATGAGATCAGGACACCAATGAATGGCATTATCGGCATGACGCTGATTGCCGGGCAAAATCTTCAAAATTCGGCGAAGATCAGCGACTGTCTGAAAAAGATCAGCCTTTCCTCAAAACATCTCCTGGCACTTATCAATGATGTTTTGGATATGTCAAAGATTGAAAGCGGTAAGATTGAGATCAAAAACGAAGTATTCGACTTTAAGGTTTTCATTGAATCTTTGACGACGGTTTACTATGCTCAGGCCGTGTCCAAAAAATTGAATTTTGACACGATTCTGATTGGAGAAGTGCGGGAAGAATTGATAGGAGATTCTTTGAGATTGAATCAGATTATTACAAATCTGCTTTCCAATGCTATTAAGTTTACACCGGAGGGCGGGAATGTGACGCTCAGAATTCAGGAATTAAGAGAAGAAGATGAGCTGGTTTGGTTCAGATTTCAGGTAGAGGACACCGGATGCGGCGTAGCACCGGAAAATATGGAAAAAATATTCAATGCTTTTGAACAGGAAACATCAGATGTGGCACAGAAATATGGAGGCACGGGTCTGGGACTGTCTATTTCCAGGCGTTTTGCCTCATTGATGGGCGGCAGTCTGATATTGAACAGTGAAGTTGGAAAAGGCAGTGTTTTTACGGCAGATATCCCATTTCAGATTTCAGAGAAGAAAAAAGCTCCGGCCGTTGATTATGGAAAACTGAGAGTTCTGGTCGCAGACGATGATATGGTCACTTGTGAGCATGTCTCACTGCTCCTTAACAATATGGGGATTCGTTCTGCATGGACGGATAATGGATATGATGCCGTATCACGTGTAGAACAGGCTCATAATAAAGGCGAGGATTTTGATGTGTGTTTTGTGGATTGGAAAATGCCGGGCTTGGATGGGCTGGAGACTACACGCCGTATACAAAACATTGTAGGAAATGAATGCACGTCTGTCGTACTGATCACTGCCTATGATCCGGGGGAGATTGAAGAGGCGGCGAAGGAAGCGGGAGCAGTCGGGGTTATCAGCAAACCTTTATTTGAAACGACGCTGTCGCAGGCATTTGAGTCGATAAGAATGACAGATCCGGCCAATCCGCCGCAGTCTAAGAGAGAAGCGCGGCACGACTTTACAGGCAGACATATATTAATTGCAGAAGATAATGAAATAAACAGGGAGATCGCGGTGGAACTGGTTGCCATGTCCGGTGCAGAAGTAACTGCAGTTGAGAACGGGGAAGAAGCACTGAACATCTTTAACGCTTCAGATCCGGGATTTTTTGATCTGATTCTTATGGATATACAGATGCCTGTCCTTGACGGTTATGAAGCTGCCCGCAAGATTCGTTCCCTGGAACGGCCGGACGCAGGGACTGTGCCAATCTTTGCTATGACGGCAAATGCGTTTGCTGAAGATATGGAGAAAAGCAGGCAGAGTGGTATGGATGACCATATCAATAAGCCGATCGATTTGAATGAATTGTTTGACAAGATGGCCAGCAGGCTTTCCTAAATATTGGGGAAACTTGACAGTGGAATGAGGAACGATTATAATTTTCAGTAATGAATGAACAGGAAAAGAAAAGGAGATATACATGAAAATAAGTCCAAAAGTCCGGGAATTTTTGTGCCTGACCGCACATCCAGAGGGCTGCCAAAAAAACGTTGAGAATCAGATTACATATGTAAAGAAGCACAGTGAAGTTAAGAACGGGCCAAAGAAAGTCCTGATCATCGGAGCGTCCACCGGATACGGACTGGCATCAAGGATCAACGCGGCATTCGGATGCGGTGCTGCTACGATCGGCGTCATGTTTGAGAGACAGGCTGCAGGAAAGAGGACTGCTACGGCGGGCTGGTATAATACAGCTGCATTTGAGCATGCGGCAGCCAATGAGGATCTGTATGCCAAGACAGTCAACGGCGATGCATTCTCAAAGGAAGTCAAAGATCAGGTGATCGATCTGATTAAGAAAGATCTGGGAAAAGTCGACGCCGTCATTTACAGTCTGGCAGCACCGAGAAGAACGGCCGAAGACGGCACCGTGTACCAGTCTGTGCTAAAGACGACAGGAGAAGATTTTACAAATAAGAATCTGAATCTGAAAGACAATACCATCGGAGAGAAAACCATCGAGGCTGCCACAGAGGAAGAAGTGGAAGCGACGGTGAAGGTGATGGGCGGAGAGGACTGGAAGGCATGGATTCGGGCCCTCACAGATGCCGATGCCATTGAAGAGGACGCTGTTACATTCGCCTATTCTTATATCGGACCGGAACTCACTTATCCCATTTATTTTGAGGGTACCATCGGCGCTGCAAAGAAACATCTGCACAAGACTGCAGGTGAGATCAGTGAAGAATTTAAAGAAAATGGAATCAGTGCATATATTTCGGTCAACAAGGGTCTCGTCACTCAGGCGAGTTCTGCAATTCCGATCGTTCCCCTGTATATGGCGGTGCTTTACAGTGTCATGAAGGAAAAAGGACTCCACGAAGGATGCATCGAACAGATTACCAGGCTGTTCGGAGAAAAGGCTGTGTTTGGACAGGCAGAGACAGACGGTCAGGGGCTGATCCGTCTGGATGACTGGGAGTTAAAGCCGGAAGTACAGGCAGAAGTGGAACGGCGCTGGGAGAAGATCAATACAGAAAATGTCAGGGAGTATGCCGATATTGAGGGATACTGGGAAGACTTTTACCAGATGTTTGGCTTTCATATGGACGGAGTGGATTATGAAAAAGATCTGGACCCTTCCGTGAATATCCCGAGTATACCGGACGCAGAATAATATATGAATGAAGTAATCATTACAAGGCTCGGAAGACATATTGTCAGCGCATGGCTTGAGGACGGAGAATTCGCGGAATTTTCCTCTGAACCGGCTGAGGAAGGCAGTCTGGTCGGAAATATTTACAAGGCCAGGGTGAAGAATATCGTAGGAAATATTCACGGAGCTTTTGTGGAGATCGACGAGGGCAGGCTCTGTTTTTATCCTCTGGACGAACGAAGAAAACCGGGAAAACTCAAAAACGAAGAAGAAATCCTCATTCAGGTAAAAAAAGACGGTACAGATAAGAAGGAGCCGTTAGCCACAGAGAACATTGAACTGACCGGAGAATATCTTGTGCTGTCCTCTGACAAGCCGTTTGTTGGCATATCAGGGAAAATTCGGGACAAAGAAAAAAAAGAAGACTTAAAGAGATTTGTCTCTGCTTTTGTCACCGGGGAGTATGGATTTATTGTGAGAACAGAGGCTGAAAATGCGGATCAAGACAAAATCGGGAGAGAAGCAGCAAGTCTGGCTGAGAGATATGTTCAGATCCGGGAGAAACAGCAGTATATGAAGCCATGCCGGCTTCTGGCCACAAATCAGAGTTTCTCATCCCGTTATGTGTTTGGACTTTCTCCTTCCCGGGCGGAACGTATCATCTCCGACGATGAGGTGATCTTAAGAGAGGCAGAGGAGAATGGATATCAGGTCCGCCGGATGGACAGACAGGATCAGTCTATCGAGAGAGGATACCGGCTTTCTCACGCACTTGAGGCAGTGTTTCATACGAGAGTGTGGCTCAGGTCGGGAGGGTTCCTGATCATCGAGCGCACAGAGGCCATGACAGTGGTCGATGTAAATACAGGAAAGTCGATCGGGCGTGGACAAAAGGAAGGCCATATCATAAAAATCAACCGGGAGGCGGCAAGGGAGACGGCCAGACAGATCAGGCTTCGGAACTTATCCGGGATCATTCTCGTGGATTTTATTGATATGAAAGAAAAAGAAGAAGAGGGCAGGCTCCTCTCCTATATGCAGACGATGCTGAACCGGGATTCCAAGAAAGCGGTGGCCGTAGACATGACGAAGCTTGGACTAATGGAGATTACGAGAAAAAAGATCAGGAGACCCCTAGAAAAAGAAGATTTTCTGTAAGATTATTGCTTGACATGGAAAAAATAAGTTGCTATACTGTAACAGTATGCCGCACAGCGAGGTATAAGAATCTGCAAGGATCACCAAAGCTGGCGAGTTTGATTATAGGAGGTGCCATAGATGTACGCCATTATTGCAACAGGAGGAAAACAGTATAAAGTAAGCGAAGGTGACGTGATCAAAGTTGAAAAACTTGACGCGGAAGTCGGAGCAAAGATTACTTTTGATCATGTTTTATTAGTTGGTGGGGATACTGTAAAGGTAGGAACACCGAACGTAGATGGTGCAAAGGTTGAAGCTTCAGTTGTAAGCGAAGGCAAAGACAAAAAAGTCATTGTTTACAAGTATAAGAGAAAAACCGGATACCATAAGAAGAATGGTCACAGACAGTTATTCACACAAGTGAAGATCGATAACATTGTTGGATAATAAAGGACCGAGAGGATGACACAGATTACATTCTACCGGGACCATAAAGGAAAGCCTGTGGGCTTTCAGGCGAAGGACCATGCCGGATATGCAGAGGAAGGACAGGATATTGTCTGTTCTGCGGTATCTGCACTGGTCATCAATTTCCTGAATTCTTTTGAACAGCTGACAGAGGATGCCGGCACATGCCGTACATCGGAAGATGATGCGGTGATCGAGTTCAGAGTTTCAGGTACATGTTCTGAAGAAGGACAGATTTTATTGGATTCTCTGGTTCTTGGGATAACCAACATTGAATCGGAGTATCGTCCATATATTCACGTAGTATTTGAGGAGGTGTAAGACAATGATGAAAATGAACCTTCAATTTTTCGCTCATAAAAAGGGAATGGGTTCCACAAAGAACGGAAGAGATTCTGAGTCTAAGAGATTAGGTGCGAAAAGAGCTGACGGACAATTTGTAAAAGCTGGAAATATTCTTTACCGCCAGAGAGGAACAAAGATCCATCCGGGAGTCAACGTAGGCCGCGGTGGTGATGATACTTTATTTGCATTGACAGATGGTATCGTTCGTTTCGAGAGAAAAGGCAGAGATAAGAAACAGTGTTCTGTACACCCAGTTGCATAATTGTCGACTTAAGTTTGTACAGGCAGACAGTTGAATGTTTAACGGCTTCAAATTTCACAATTTGGAGCCGTTTTTTTGAAAATCAGAAAGGAAAAGCCGATGTTTGCAGACAGAGCAAATATATATATCAGATCAGGAAAAGGCGGCAGCGGCCATGTGAGTTTCCGAAGAGAGCTCTATGTGCCCAACGGCGGTCCGGACGGCGGAGACGGAGGACGCGGCGGCGACGTGATCTTCGCTGTGGACGAAGGGATGAATACTCTGGCAGATTACCGTCATAAACGAAAATATAAGGCCGGAGACGGCGAAGAAGGCGGAAAGAGACGCTGCCATGGCGCAGACGGAGAGGACATTGTACTGAAGGTTCCGCCGGGAACGATCATAAAAGAGAAAGAAACAGGGAAAGTAATCCTTGATATGTCAAATAAAAAAGAACCGGTAGTGCTTTTAAAGGGAGGCCGCGGAGGAAAAGGCAATCAGCATTATGCCACGGCCGTGATGCAGGCACCTAAATATGCCCAGCCGGGAGGCAAATGCCAGGAACTCGAGGTGACCCTTGAACTAAAAGTAATTGCCGATGTGGGACTGGTAGGCTTTCCAAATGTGGGGAAATCCACGTTCTTATCAAGGGTCACCAATGCAAGGCCCAAGATTGCAAACTATCATTTTACAACACTGAATCCTAATCTGGGGGTCGTAGACCTGGCGGGAGGAAAAGGCTTTGTCATCGCCGATATTCCCGGAATCATAGAGGGAGCTTCTGAGGGAGTCGGCCTGGGATTTGAATTTCTCCGCCACATCGACAGGACGAAGGTCATGATTCACCTGGTGGATGCGGCTTCTGTGGAAGGCAGAGATCCGATTGCGGATATCCGGGCCATCAACGGCGAACTGGAAAAATATAATCCGGAGATCTTAAAGAGACCACAAGTCATTGCGGCCAATAAGATCGACGCTATGACCGAAGAAGACCGGGAAACCGTGCTGGATCTGCTGAAGGAAGAATTTGCAGAGAACGGCATTGAAGTATTTCCAATCTCGGCTGTTACCGGAGAGGGAGTCAAAGAGCTTTTGTGGCATGTGAGGAAGCTTTTAGATGAACTTCCGGAAGGCGCGATGGAATTCGAGCAGGAGTACGACCTTGACTTCGAGGAAGAAGAGGGCGGAATCAATGTGGCAAACCCGGAAGAAGGAGTCTTCACGGTGGAAGGCCCGAAGGTAGAGCGAATGCTCGGCTACACAAACCTGGAGTCAGAGCGGGGATTCGATTTCTTCCAGAAATTTTTGAAACGAAACGGAGTCCTTGAAGAGCTGGAAGCCATGGGAATTGAAGAAGGGGATACCGTAAAATTATATGATTTAGAGTTTGATTATTACAAGTAAGGAGAAGCAATGACGAGTAAACAGAGAGCTTATTTAAAAAGCCTGGCAATGAAGATAGATCCTGTCTTCAGGGTTGGAAAAGACAGCATATCCCCGGAACTGATCGAGGGGGTAAGAGAGGCCATAGATGCTAGGGAACTGATAAAGATCGCAGTTCTTCAAAACTGTATGGATGACCCGAAGGAAGTGGCGCAGACTTTAGCCGAGCGGACCAGATCAGAAGTGGTCCAGGTTATCGGAAAGAAGATCGTGTTATATAAAGAGTCCAGGGATCACAAGAAGATCCAGCTGCCGAAATAATATCATGGAAGGGGCTTTTCGGAGGGATTATGAAGAAAATAGGAATTCTTGGCGGGACATTCAACCCGATCCATCACGGACATCTGATCCTGGGGCAGACTGCCCTTGAGGATTTTGGGTTGGACAAGGTGCTGATCGTCCCGACCAAAAATCCGGCCTACAAAAAAATATCTAAAAATGTAGAGATCGAAGACCGTGTTAATATGGTCAGAATGGCCATAGAGAACCATCCCGGCTTTGAATTTTCTGACATTGAACTGGACAGGGAAGGATATACTTATACAGTAGATACACTGAGAAAGCTTACCAGACTGCATCCTGATGCGGAGTACTATTTTATCATGGGCGCAGATTCTCTGTATCAGATCGAATTGTGGAAAGATCCGGGACAGATCTTGTCAATGGCAACGATTTTGGTTGCATCCAGAAATGATTCCAGGAGTGCATTGGATGCACAGATTGAATACATTCAGGACAAGTATCAGGGACGTATTTATCATTTGGACAGTCCGGATTTGGAAATCTCATCGAATGAGATCAGAAAGAGGGCGTCCAGAGGACAGAGCATCCGCTATTTTGTACCGGAAAAAGTCAGACTTTATATAGAAAGAAATGATTTGTATGGAACTCAATGAAATAAAGAAAAAACTGTCGGGAAACCTGAAAGAGGGCCGTTATACACATACGCTCGGTGTGGCCTACACCGCATCTGCAATGGCAATGGCAATGGGAGCAGACATTCAGAAGGCATTCAGGGCAGGGCTGCTCCACGACTGTGCCAAAGGATATTCCATAGAACAGCAGATGAAATTCTGCGGTCAATATGGGATCATACTCACAAGAGAAATGAAAAAAAGTCCGCAGCTTCTTCATTCTGCACTGGCACCGTATATAGCAAGGGACTGCTACGGCAATGAGGATGCAGAGATTGCATCTGCGGTAGAATGTCATACAACCGGAAAGCCGGGAATGAGTCTTTTAGATAAGATTATATTTATTGCCGACTATATAGAGCCCGGCAGAAAAGACATACAGGGTCTTTCCGAGATCAGGCGGCTGGCATTCTCGGATATCGACCGATGTCTTCTTAAAATAATTGAAAATACCATGCAGTATCTGAAAAGCAGGGATCAGGCGATTGATCCAAGGACCACAGAGACTTATGAATACTACAAGGAGGGTGATCACACATGAATCAGTCTTTAGAAATGACAAAAATTGCGTATCAAGCGTTAGAAGAAAAGCTGGCCGAGGAGATCAAGGTCTTAGATATCCGCCAGATCTCCGTCATTGCCGATTATTTTATCATCGCCAACGGAAAAAATAAGAATCAGGTGCAGGCGATAGTCGACAATGTACAGGATGCTTTGCAGAAAGCAGGATATGAGATGAAACAGATGGAGGGATATCAAAATGGAACCTGGGTTTTGATTGACTTCGGTGATATTGTAATTCATATCTTTGATCAGGAAAACCGTTTGTTTTATGATCTTGAGAGAATCTGGAAGGACGGGGTGGAGGTCTCAATGGAGACCGGTGTCTAGCCCGCTGTTATAAAGAAAAAAATAGGTGAAGATTGCTGTCGCAATGGCTGAAATAATATGGCTGTGCGGCAGTTTTTTTCTTTTATAAAATTAAAAATTAAGAGACTTTTCTTTGGGTTATGATGTATAATAAAGGTAAATTAAAGGGGATTCTACAGGGAAGCATAGTATAATGGAGGGGATAGAATGAAGGGGATAAAAAAGCCGCTTATTATTTTGCTCGTCTTAATATTGTCAATACGTACAACAGGAGCCATAATGGCTGAGAATGGCGGAGCTGATCATATAATGCCTAAGGAGGAGGACTATATGTTCAGCGCAGGGGCGATTACTGGTCTGAGTACCGACTTTTTAAGCGGATTGACAGATGAGCAGAAACAGAATATTCATTTGGTGATTCCGGGTACGATCAACGGACAGACGGTAACATCGATTGCAAAAGATGCTTTTAAACTCAGTTATAATACAAAGTATTCAGGGTGCAGATTCGTAAGCCTGGATCTTTCAAATGCATCAGGGCTTACCAGTATTGGAGAGAATGCATTTTACGGAGCTTCCGGCATAAGCGGATCACTGAAAATACCTTCTAAGGTGACGGCGATCGGCAACAGTGCTTTTCGGGGATGTACCGGATTTACCGGAACACTTGTGCTCCTGGGAATTTAAAGATGATCGGAGATTACGCATTTTTTGATGTGGGACTTGGAGGAACTTTACAGATACCCGATCAAGTAACCTCCATCGGGTCAAATGCATTTAAGATCAGCGACAGCAGCCTCGTCGGTTTCTCAGGGAAGCTGACAATACCGGCAAGTGTTGAAAGTTTGGGTTCCGTTGCTTTTTCCGGAAATAAAAAGATAACATCGGTTGAATTTGAGGGGAACAAGCTGACTCAGATACCGGATTCTGTTTTCCGTTACTGCGGTCTGAACGGCGCGGTTGTGATACCGCCTTCTGTCCAAAAGATAGGAAGAAATGTATTTGATTCCACTAATTTAAAAACGATCTATCTGCCAAAAAGGACGGATGAAAGCAATACAGCGTTTATCAACTCGGGTACGTTCGGCACGTTCTCAAACAGCAAACTGACGGCAATCGTGTGTCATAAAGAGGATTTCAGTGTGGTTTGCAGTACATTAGGATCTCAGTTCAGCAAAAAGACAGGATATGAAATTTCTGTCAGTTTTGTAAACGGAGGAAGTGCTGAACCGATTGATCGGCTGTATAACCTTCCCTATAATTATACGAAAGATGATCAGGGAGTGTGGAGTGCAGACAGTACATACAGGTTTCCGCAGATACAGGGGAAAAAGTGGGGGCTCACAGAAAATGCAGTCAGCCCGGTGTCTGAAACGGATATTATAAAGCAGGAGAAACTGTATCCCATCAGTGCACTGGAAGATCCGGTCATTACCTTCGGAGACGGAATTGATAAAGTATATGACGGTGAACCGGCAGCGTTAAAAGTGACGGCGGAACACCCGATGGCAAAGCCCATAGGGAAGGCGAAAACAGGGGATGTAGTGTTTTATTATACATGGTCATGGGGAACGATCACATCATCTTCGGCAGTTTTAAAAGGCTTTGATGAGAATACTTATAATGTGACAGATGTCAGGGAACCAAGATTCCCTATTTCGTGCGGTGTTCGTGTTCAGGCGTGTCTTGTAAATGGCACGAAAGCAACTCCGTTCTATACAGTTGATCATGATTTTACGGTGCATTTGCGACAGGCTGAACCGGAAGTGAATCCTGTATATCCAAAAGGAATGACAAATATCTCGGAAGGTATGCCTCAGATTACTCTCTCAAAAGGAGATACCAAGGGTACTATAAGCTGGGACAAAGACCAGATCTTTGAGGTTGGAAAAAAAGAGTACCGATGGACCTTTGTGCCGGATAAAAATACGGACGGAAATTATAATTATGCCTCTAAATCTGGTACAGCAGTGCTGAATCTGGTGGATGGAAAAGTATTCAAAGCCACAGTGCATCAAGCAGAACACGGACACATCACTCCGGAAGGCGAGTTTGAGACTGCGCAGGGAAGCCTGACTGAGTTTCGAATTAAACCGGATGCGGGTTATCGGCTTAAATCTGTCAGCATGAATGGCCGAGATGTAACCGGAGAGATTGAAAATGATGTTTATACGCTTCATAATATTCAGTCAGACTATGAGATCAGTGCAGTATTTGCTCCACTGTCAGCGGCAGATATGAAGAAGATTGCAGATCAGCTGCCGCAGGCTGCCAGCGGAAAGCCTTTGAATGAGGAAGAAAAAATTTCGATTCTGGATGCGAAACAGCATTTTGATGCTCTGCCGGAAACATCACAGGAAGAAGTTCCGGAGGCATCGAAGAAAAAGCTGAGAGAAGCAATTTTAAGCCTGCCCCAGGTGCAGACCGAAGTGAGCGGCAACCTGCAGCTGAACGATCAGTCTCTGCTTCTGGATAATATGACTTCCGCGGATGTACAGAAGCTTTATCAAAATGACAGAAGCTTTAAAATTGAAGTAGTGGCCGCAGATACGAGACCGGATCGGGGAGAAGCAAAAGCGATAGAGGGACAGCTTCACGGAGCCACTATATATAAAAATATGGATATCCGAGTAATAAAGACCGTTGTGGAAAATAATAAAAAAACGATAGAGGACCTGTCAGTCTTGCGTTCTCCAATCCGTATTGTATTTGATATACCGGAAGAAATCAGAGCTCCTCAGTCAGGAGCCGAAAGAGAATTTTTTATCATAAGAGCACATAAGGCGGACGGAAAGATAACAGCAGAACTGCTGACGGATCAGGACGACAGCGACGCTACAGTTACAGTGGACAGTGATCAATACTCTGTCTATGCGATCGCCTATAAGGACAGTGGAATTTCAGGGAAGGATCCGCAAATACAGACACCAAAAGAAGAACGGTACGAGGTAGTGTTTGACAGCCGGGGCGGCAGCAGCGTGCCGAGTATAAAAAATATTAAATATGGTGATCACATTCAGGCTCCGCATACTCCGAACAGAAAAGGTTTTTCGTTTACAGGCTGGTATAAACAAAAGGAATGTAAAGATAAATGGAATTTTAATGAGGATATCATCACAGAAAACAGGGTCTTGTACGCGGGGTGGAAGGAGTCCGCAGATGTGGGAGGGTCACTGAGTGTTACGAATAACAGCAGCAAAAAATCAAAATTTCTGCCGAAAACAGAAGATTCTATGACTTTTAATAGTGCAGGGCGTATGGGAATAAGTATTGTTATAATGGCGCTGCTGTATAGAAAGAGAAGAAAACTTTAGATAATGAAAAAGAAGAAAAGCTGAATGCGGCTTTTCTTCTTTTTTGTATGTAAGACTGCGTAATGTATAACTGTCGGATCATGACATGCTGCGGTAAAGGCCGATAACCTTTCCTAATATAGAAACTTCATCTACAATGATCGGGTCCATAAAATCGTTTTCCGGCTGAAGGCGGTAATGCCCGTCTTCCTTGAAGAATCGTTTGACGGTGGCGGAATCTTCTATGAGGGCTACGACGATATCGTTATTCTCAGCGGAAGGAGTTTCCTCGACGATCACCATGTCACCGTCATAGATGCCGATGTTGATCATGCTGTCGCCTTTCACATGGAGAATAAAGGTGTTTTTGGAGCCAATAAACTCAGGAAGCATGGGAAAGTAGTCTTCAACGTTCTCAGTAGCGATGATCGGCTCTCCTGCAGTGACGGTTCCCACTATAGGAATGTTCACTACCTCGCGTCTCGTGAGCTGGAAGTCATCGTCTATGATCTCAATGGCTCTTGGCTTCGTCGGATCTCTTCGAATATAGCCCTTGCTCTCTAAAGACTCCAGATGGGAATGAACGGAAGATGTGGACTTCAGACTGACAGCGGCACAAATCTCACGGACTGCGGGCGGATATCCCTTTTCCAGTATCTGAGATTTTATATATTCTAAGATTTGTTCTTGTTTTGGGCTCAGCTTTTGTTTGCTCATAATGTGCCTCCTTTATTTTCTTGTTATTATCTTACCATATATTACAGATTGAAACAAGTGTTCCCGAACAAATTTTCGGAAAGACATTGACAAACGAACGCGCGTTCGTTATAATAGAACTATAAACAAATGTTCGATAGGAGGATGCGTTATGAAAACACTGAAGATAAAAGTTTTGATCACAGTCTTATTTATTGTTACGATTTTGGGTATCGCCGGTGCTGTTGTGGCGGAGAGCCGGCAGGTGGCGGGGGCTGCCGACGGCAGAGAGAAGTATTTTACCAGTATCCGGATTAAAAAAGGGGACAGTCTTTGGAGTATAGCAAAAAGCCGTATATCGGAGGAATACAGTTCTATTGGTGAGTATGTGGAAGAAGTATGCGAGACCAACCATATCTATGACGGGGAGATCAAAGAAGGTATGTACCTGGTTGTCCCATATTACAAATGATTCTGTGATGAGTATAAGATTATGAATTACTTTGGAAGCTGAATAAAAGGCCGGAACAACTCGGCATTGAGTTGTTCCGGCCTCCTGTAACAGATAAATTTCTTATCGTTTGCTCGGATATGTAGAAAAAGAGTTTACGATAGCGTTGTACACGGCTTTTCCATAAGTACCAGTATTGCTTTTCATTTTTTTTGCTTCTGTCTTGTTAGAGATGAAGCCGATTTCTGTAAGGCTGGAAGCAGTCTTTGTATTTCTCAGGACAGCCAGTCCAGTCCTGTTTTTAAGTCCACGGTTCGTAAAGCCTGTGGCAGGCCGTACATATCCATGAATCTTGTTTGACCAGTTGTAGCTGGTAAGACCTGAGGTTGACTTATAACCTTTGGAGTTATAGAGAGTCTCCGTCCCGTGGGCGGAAGGAGTCGCTGAGTTTATGTGGACACTGATAAAACGGTCAGCCCCTACATTGTTTGCCAGATCTGAGCGGTATGACAAAGATGGGTACCAGTCGGACAGCCGTGTGTAGTAGACTTTATATCCGGAATTCTTGTCAAAGTATGATTTGGCAGACTTGACGATTTTAAGTGTCAGATCCTTTTCCCTGAGCCCGTTTCCGGTAGCTCCGGAATCAGATCCTCCGTGGCCCGCATCCAACACGACGATACGGTTATATATCTTCTTCGGTGAATCATACTTTATATAGATATAGTCGGACGTCTGTGAGACTGCATAAGCCTTTATCACGTCTTTTCTCGGACGGATATAGATATTCGTATAGCCGCCGCTGTATGTGACCGTATAGGAACGGAAGTACTTGTCCGTTTTTATGTAGCGGTTGGAACTGGAGCTAAAGTGTGTCTTATAGTTGCCCTTTACCTTAATGATCAGCCTGCGGTTATCGTAATCGTCCGAGGTTGAGATGGCAGATGACGCAAGCCCTTTTGGCTTTTTTATCCTCACACTGTAGTTAGATGCAGAAGCAGTGATCCTTGTCCCGGGAGTGATACTTGAAGTACCAGAGGAAGAGGAGGCTCCTGAATTTGAACTGCCCCCTGTATTAGTGGAAGGCAGTTTCTTCGTTGTTATCAGGCCGCTTTTCTGTGAACCGCTCCATTTGTAACTGTGGCCTAAGTTCTTTGCACAGAACGCCCCTGGCACATAGATATAATTCTTTTTCTTTGCGTAAGAATATACTTTCCTTGCCGGAGTAGGCATCTTTGTCTTTTTCCCGTTTACATAGGCATACATGCTGTCGAGTGTCATGACAACAGATTTACTTCCACGTTTCAGCGTAACTTTTTTTGTTTTAGACGAATAGCTGTAAGACACCCCTAAGCTTTTCTGTTTTTTAAATAGCCAGTATGCTGAATACATAGAAGTGTTGGCCCGGGAGAATCCGGGGGCATAGGTTTTTACTGTTTTGCCGTTGACTTTTACATTTCGGCATTTCTTTTTCTGCTTTTTTCCTGCAATCTTTAGTGTATAATACTTGCCTGCTTTTGGTACAGAGGCTGCGTTTACGGTGGATGCAGGGATCGTAGCTGCTGTCAGCATCATAATTGATAAATAAGCGATAGATTTTTTTAAATTATTCATACTTTCCCGTCCTTTCGCGTAAATTGTAACATAATCGTAATAAAAATGCAATAATCATATAAAAAATCCCATAATATTTTGCTTTTTGGAGGACTCTCCAAAAGAAATATCATGGGATTCCGGATGAGGCTACGATCGTCGTCATTCAGTAATACTAAAAGGAAGCCAGGATTCCATCATAAAATGCCTTTCCGATCTTTGTATAATTGTTTTTCATGGAGGACGCCTCCGTAGGGTTGGATATGAACCCTACTTCTCCGAGAGTTGCCGCAGTTTTGGAATAAGTCAGGACAGCGACTCCGTTTACTCCGGGGACTCTTTGCTTTAAACCGCGGTCTGTAAAACCGGTGGCACTTCTGATTTTCTTATGTACATCACTGGCCAGGGCTTTGCCGGTCAGACTGCTGTACGGGGAAGGAGCTTTTCCGCCTTTTGGGTTATAGAGTGTTTCGGTACCTTTTGCTGAATAACTGATTTTGCCTACATCGTTGATATGAACACTGACAAAGCGGTCTGCACCTACGTTGTTTGCCATCTGATACCTCTCCGAAAGAGACGGATACCAGTCAGACAGTCTCGTATAGTAGACTTTATAATTGGCATTCCGATCAAAGTAATATTTCGTTTTCTGTACGATGGAGAGTGTCATGTTTTTTTCCTGAAGACCGTTTCCAATGGCTCCCGGATCGCTGCCACCATGTCCGGCATCTACGACAATAACCCTTGAGAACATAGATTTCGGGGCAGCATATTTCACATAGATATAATTAGAATCCTGTGTAATGCTGAATCCTTTGATAGAGCTTGTCTTCAGGTAGATCTTGGTCTTTCCTCCTGTGTAAGATACAGAATAGGTCAGGCTGTCTTTTATATTCCGGTTGGCAGAAGAGGAAAAATGGGTTTTATAATTGCCGTTGATATTTAAGATAAGCCGTTTGTTCCAATAATCATCTTCTGAAGTAACTGCTGAGGATGACAGGCCCGACGGTTTTTTTAAACGTATGGAATAATTGCCGCTGCCTGCGGTTATTTTTGTCTTCGGTGCCGTGGTCTGTGAGGCAGACGGTGCTTGGGCGGATGGTGTTCCGGATGAGGGAGAAGACGAAGAAGATGCCTTCATCACTCCGGACAAGAGCCGGTTGTTCCAGGTGTATGAGATGCCCAGCTTTCCGGCCACAGTCTGTCCGGGTACCATGATATAGTTTTTCTTTTTTTTCACATAACGGACTTTTCTGGGGGCAGCCGGAAGAGTGAATGATTTACCGTTTAAAGTAGCTTTCTTGCTGTTCAAAGTCATGACAACCGTCTTGCTGCCTCTTTTCAGAGTAATTTTTTTCGTTTTGCTTGTATATTTATATGAAGTACCAAGAGATTTGCACCTGCCAAAAATCCAGTAGGCAGAATACATAGAAGTAGATCCGTCCAGAAAGCCGGGCATGTTTGTTTTAATGACTGTGTTATTATATCTTGCGTTCAGAGCTTTCTTTGTGTAGGTTTTTTTGTTGTGTGTATATTGTACTTTAAATTTTGTCCCCGCGCTGATGGCAGAAGCAGGATGGATGCTTGAGGCAAGCATCAATGCTGACAGGCCAAAGCACAGAAGTGTTTTTCGATTCATATGGACTCCCCTTTTCCTTTTTTATTCTCTTTCTGCTATTATAATATATTTTTCTGTCTGAAACAACAGCGTAATCATTAATGGAAGATCATGGAACGGGAGTATCCGGTTTCGCCAATCAGCATTCGGCGTGCAAAGTTTAAAGGCCTTTGAAGTAGTGAGTGACATGGGAGACGAAGCGACCCTGTTTTCTTTGATCTGAAGATTTTAAAATATTGTCATAATTCTTGTTAAAACAGCAAAAAGGCCCAGAGAATCACATATTCAATGAAAAAACTATTTTCAATCTATATTAAAATATGGTATTCTATTATATAAGTTCGCTTCAGGAGGGAGTTGAAACCCCCTATATTATAGAAGAAGAACAATTAATGTAATAGCGACAGGAGAAGAAAATGAAAGTAGAGAACAGCTTTCGCCGGGGAGCTTTGGATTCCATTCCGATAGCGCTTGCGTATCTGGCAGTTTCTTTTGCTTTTGGAATCGCCGGGAGTGCCAAGGGTGTTCCTGTCTGGGCGGTAACGCTGATCTCTGCCACATGCCTTACATCAGCGGGCCAGTTTGCAGGACTGATTTCCATTACCGCAGGAGGATCTCTGATCGAGCTGGTTCTGTCTCAGGTTATCATCAACCTAAGATATTCTATTATGTCTATTGCGATTGGACAGAAGCTTGAATCAAGGACAAAACTTTGGAACAGATTTTTGATGGCATTTGGAGTCACCGACGAGATTTTTGCCATGGCCTGCGGCCGAAAAGGTGAGATAGGTCCAAAATATTTTTATGGACTCATGAGTTTCTCATGGCTCGCATGGACGTTAGGTACCTTCCTGGGAGCCACTGCAAGCGGGCTGCTGCCCCAGATGGTGATGAACGCGCTGGGGATTGCTATCTATGGAATGCTGACTGCGATCATTATTCCGCCGGCAAAGCATAATAAAAAAATAGTGGCAGTTATCATTGTGTCTGTATGTTTTAGTTTATTATTTCATTATGTAAAACTGTTTTCTTTCATTTCCAGTGGATTTTCCATTATTCTCTGCACGCTGATCGCAGCGGGGGCAGGGGCTGTATTGTTTCCGGTGAAGGAGGAAGAGGAATGAATCTTTGGAGATTATTTTTGTATATCATTGCAATGGCAGTGACTACATATCTTGTAAGAATGATTCCGCTGACGGTCTTCCAGAAAAAGATAACCAATCGTTTTTTTCGATCGTTTCTTTTCTATGTGCCATATGCTGTTTTGGCAGCCATGGTCATACCGGCAGTGTTTTCAGCTACAAAGAGTTTTGGATCATCCGTCACAGGTTTTGCGGCAGCGGTGATTCTCTCATACAGAGAAATGAACATCGTCACGGTAGCCTGTTTAAGCTGTGCGGCAGCTTTGGCAGCGGAGATGGTATCAGTGATATTATAAGGAAGAGGAGAAGACTATGAATTTTAATGTAGCAGTTATCAAAGGAGATGGGATCGGCCCTGAGATTGTAGACCAGGCTGTGAGAGTTCTGGATGCAGCGGCAGAGAAGTCGGGACATGAATTTACATATAAGCAGATTTTAATGGGAGGGGCATCCATTGACGCCTATGGAAAACCTCTCACAGAGGAGACACTGGAGACTGCCAGAAACAGTGATGCAGTCCTGATGGGGTCGATCGGAGGCAACACTACCACATCGCCGTGGTATCGGCTGCCTGCTGAGCTTCGTCCGGAGGCAGGGCTTCTTGCCCTGAGAAAGGGATTGGGGCTGTTTGCAAACATCCGTCCGGCTTATTTATATGAAGAGTTAAAGAAGGCATGTCCATTGAGAGACGAGATCATCGGCGACGGTTTTGACATGGTGATTATGAGAGAATTGACAGGCGGACTTTATTTTGGAGAGAGAAGCACCGAAGTGGTGGACGGCATCCGGGTAGCGAAAGATTCTCTCACATACAATGAAAATGAGATCAGAAGAATTGCAGTCAAAGCCTTTGATATCGCCCGCAAGCGAAAGAAACATGTTATCAGTGTTGACAAGGCCAACGTATTGGACTCTTCAAGACTCTGGAGACAGGTAGTGGAAGAGGTTGCAAAGGACTATGAGGATGTAACTTACGAGCACATGCTGGTTGACAACTGTGCCATGCAGCTGGTCAACGACCCAAAACAGTTTGATGTGATCCTGACAGAGAATATGTTTGGAGATATTTTATCAGACGAGGCCAGTATGATTACCGGGTCCATCGGGATGCTCTCATCGGCCAGCCTTGCAGAGGGCAAATTCGGATTATATGAGCCGAGCCATGGTTCTGCCCCTGACATCGCAGGAAAAGATATTGCCAACCCGATCGCTACAATCCTGTCGGCAGCCATGATGCTCAGATATTCGTTCGATCTGGACGCAGAGGCCGACATGATCGAAATGGCAGTGAAGAAAGTGCTGAAAGACGGATACCGCACCGTGGATATTATGTCCGACGGAATGGTCCAGGTGGGAACCAAAGCGATGGGAGATCTGATCATCGAGAGGATATAAGACAATATGATATAAAGTGCCATAGGCATATAAAAAGCCTCCGGAATCCCGGAGGCATAGATAATATTTAGGAGGAAGTGCGATATGAGTAATACTTATACAAATGGAGAGAATTTTGCTCCTCAGAGATCGTTGTTTAATGCATTGGGTTATACCAAAGAAGAGATGGAAAAGCCGCTAGTCGGTATCGTCAGCTCATACAATGAAATCGTGCCGGGACACATGAACCTGGATAAGATCGTAGAAGCAGTAAAAATGGGAGTCGCTATGGCAGGCGGAACCCCGGTCGTCTTTCCGGCGATTGCAGTCTGTGACGGAATTGCCATGGGGCATATCGGAATGAAATATTCTCTTGTGACAAGGGATCTGATCGCTGATTCCACAGAGGCAATGGCACTGGCCCATCAGTTTGACGCCTTGGTCATGGTCCCCAACTGCGACAAAAATGTTCCGGGACTCTTGATGGCAGCGGCACGCGTCAATGTACCCACAGTGTTCGTCAGTGGCGGACCAATGCTCGCAGGACGTGTAAAGGGACAGAAAACCAGTCTGTCCAGCATGTTTGAGGCGGTGGGCTCCTATGCTGCCGGTTCTATCTCCAAGGAAGAACTGGATGAATTTGAAAACAAGGCATGTCCGACCTGCGGTTCCTGTTCCGGCATGTACACGGCAAATTCTATGAACTGCCTGACAGAAGTGCTGGGCATGGGACTGAAAGGAAACGGAACCATTCCGGCAGTATATTCAGAGAGAATCAAGCTCGCGAAGCATGCAGGAATGAAAGTTATGGAGCTTCTTGAAAAAAATATCCGCCCGAGAGACATCATGACCGAAAAGGCATTTTTGAATGCACTGACTGTGGATATGGCACTGGGATGCAGCACCAACAGTATGCTCCATCTGCCGGCCATCGCCCATGAAGCAGGCGTAGAACTGAACCTGGAGCTGGCAAACGAGATCAGTGCGAAGACACCAAATCTCTGCCATCTGGCTCCGGCAGGCCATACTTATATAGAAGATTTAAATGAGGCTGGCGGCGTTTACGCAGTTATGAATGAACTAAATAAGAAAGAACTGTTACATACAGATCTGATCACCGCAACCGGAAAAACGGTGGCAGAGAATATTGAAGGGTGTGTCAACAGAGATCCGGAAGTCATCCGTCCGGTGGAGAATCCATACAGCGAGACCGGCGGAATCGCAGTGCTTAAAGGAAATCTTGCACCGGATTCCGGTGTCGTAAAACGTTCTGCCGTGGCTCCGGAAATGTTAAAGATGGAAGGGCCTGCAAGAGTGTTCGACTGTGAGGAAGATGCCATCAAAGCGATCAAAGGCGGAGAGATCAATGCCGGAGATGTGGTAGTCATCCGCTATGAGGGACCGAAAGGCGGACCGGGAATGAGAGAGATGCTCAATCCGACCTCAGCCATCATGGGCATGGGACTCGGCTCCAGTGTGGCGCTTATCACAGACGGACGTTTTTCAGGGGCTTCCAGAGGCGCATGCATCGGACACGTTTCTCCGGAGGCAGCGGTCGGCGGACCGATCGCCCTTGTGGAAGAAGGAGATATGATCTCCATCGACATTAATGCAAATACACTGAATGTAAAAGTGTCTGACGAAGAGATGCAGAGACGAAGAGAAAACTGGGTGCCGAGAGAGCCGAAGATCACAACAGGATATCTGGCAAGATATGCGTCTCTTGTGACTTCCGGAAACCGCGGTGCCATCTTAGAAATCAATCAGGACAAATAGAGAGGTATTCTTATGAAGCAATTGACGGGATCACAGATTGTTTTAGAGTGCTTGAAAGAGCAGGGGGTCGATACGGTTTTCGGCTATCCGGGCGGTGCCATCTTAAATATCTATGATGAATTATATAAGCAGCAGGACTGCTTTAACCATATTCTTACCGGACATGAGCAGGGCGCTTCCCATGCGGCGGACGGTTATGCCAGATCCACCGGAAAGGTAGGCGTGTGTTTTGCAACTTCCGGTCCGGGAGCGACGAATATTGTTACGGGGATTGCAACCGCATATATGGATTCTATCCCTATGGTGGCGATTACATGTAATGTAGGAGTCAATCTTCTCGGAAAGGACAGCTTCCAGGAAGTAGACATTACAGGGATCACGCTTCCCATCACAAAACATAACTTTATTGTCAAGAATGTAGAAGACCTTGCAGACACGATCCGAAGGGCATTTAGGATTGCCCAGACCGGAAGAAAAGGGCCGGTCCTCATCGACATTCCGAAGGATGTGACGGCAGCAGTCACGAATTATAAAGAACACAAGCCAAAAGAAATCAAAAGAAAGATTGATAATATCAAAGAAATGGATATCCGGCAGGCCATTGAACTGATCGAATCGTCCAAAAAACCGTTTATACTTGTGGGCGGTGGAGCCGTGCTCTCGGACGCATCGGAAGAACTCAGAGAATTTGTAGAAAAAGTCCACGCTCCGGTTGCCGATACACTGATGGGCAAAGGCGCCTTTGACGGGACAGATGCCCTGTATACCGGCATGCTCGGCATGCACGGGACCAAAACGTCCAATCTGGGAGTCTCGGCCTGTGATCTGCTGATCGCCATCGGAACCAGATTCAGCGACAGAGTATTGGGCAATCCGGATTCTTTCGCAAAGAATGCAAAGATCCTGCAGATCGATATCGATCCTGCGGAGATCAATAAAAATATTATGGCACATACCCATATCATCGGTGATATCAAGGCGGTACTCACGATGGTAAACCGCAGGCTCGGACAGCAGAACCACAATACCTGGGTAAAGAATGTCATGGTGGATAAAGTAAATTATCCTTTGACCTATGACAAATCGAAGCTTTCCGGTCCTCAAATCGTAGAGGCGATCTACAATCGAACAAAAGGGGATGCGGTGATTGTTACCGAAGTGGGACAGCACCAGATGTGGGCAGCCCAATTCTATCAATATAAAAAGCCGAGGACATTCCTGACATCGGGGGGGCTTGGAACTATGGGATACGGTCTGGGAGCCAGCATAGGAGCAAAAGTGGGCAGCCCTGAAAAGACCGTTATTAATATCGCAGGAGACGGATGTTTCCGTATGAATTTAAATGAACTTGCAACGGCGACCAGATATAATATTCCGATCATTGAAGTGATCATCAACAACAGTGTGCTCGGAATGGTACGCCAGTGGCAGAATCTGTTTTATTCAGAGCATTATTCTTACACGACCTTCGAGGATCCGGTGGACTTTGTGAAGGTTGCGGAAGGTATGGGTGCGCTGGCGAAACGGGTGACGACTCTTGAAGAGTTCGAGTTTGCGTTCGAGGAGGCACTCGAAGCAGGAAGACCGGTTGTTCTGGACTGTCATGTGGATCTGGACGACAAAGTCTGGCCGATGGTGAATCCGGGAGCCGCAATCCAGGAAGCGTATACAAAAGAAGACTTGGAAAAAACAACAAAGTAAATTTGGAGGATTATGAAAATGGCAAGAGTGTATAACTTTTCAGCAGGTCCGGCAGTGCTGCCGGAAGAAGTGTTAAAGGAAGCAGCAGAGGAGATGCTGGACTACAAAGGCTGCGGCATGTCTGTAATGGAGATGAGCCACAGATCTAAAATGTTCTCTGACATCATCGAGACGGCGGAAGCTGACTTGAGAGAATTGATGAACATTCCTGACAACTATAAAGTATTGTTTTTGCAGGGAGGAGCTTCTTCACAGTTTTCTGCAATCCCGATGAACCTGATGAAAAACAAAGAGGCAGACTTCATTATTACGGGACAGTGGGCAAAGAAAGCATATAAGGAAGCCAGCCGATATGGAAAAGCAAACATCATCGCTTCATCTGAAGACAAGACTTTTACATATATTCCGGATTGCTCTGATCTGAACATTTCTGAAAATGCAGATTACGTGTATGTATGCTATAACAATACGATTTACGGAACTAAGTATCAGCAGGTGCCGGATACAAAAGGAAAGATCCTGGTTGCAGACATGTCTTCCTGTATTTTGTCTGAGCCGGTAAATGTGGAAGATTTTGGAGTCATCTACTTTGGAGTACAGAAAAATGTAGGACCTGCGGGAGTTGTAGTTGCAGTCATCCGGGAAGACCTGATTACGGACGATGTGCTTCCGGGAACACCGACTATGTTAAAGTGGAAGACTCAGGCAGATGCCAAATCTTTATATAATACGCCTCCGTGCTATGGAATTTATATCTGCGGAAAAGTATTCCAGTGGCTGAAAAAACAGGGCGGACTTGAAGCAATGAAAAAGCACAATGAAGAGAAAGCAAAGATCCTCTATGATTTCTTAGACCAGAGTGAAATGTTTAAGGGAACTGTCGTAAAAGAAGACCGTTCGCTCATGAACGTTCCGTTTGTCACTGGTGATGATGAGATGGATGCCAAGTTTGTCAAAGAGGCGAAGGAAGCCGGATTTGAAAACTTAAAGGGACACCGCACCGTCGGCGGAATGAGGGCAAGTATTTACAATGCAATGCCGAAAGAAGGCGTAGAGAAGTTAGTTGAGTTCATGAAAAAATTTGAAGAAGAAAACAAATAAGGAGTGTTGAAAATGTATACAGTAAAATGCTTAAACCCTATTTCAAACCGCGGTTTGGATTTATTTACAAGCGAGTTTGAGGTAATCGACGATTTAAACGCTGCCGATGCAGTTTTAGTCCGCAGTGCATCTATGCATGATCTGGAAGTGCCGGATTCTATGCTTGCAGTGGCACGTGCGGGAGCGGGAGTCAACAATATTCCGCTGAATGAATATGCTGAAAAAGGAATCACCGTTTTTAATACGCCGGGTGCCAATGCAAATGGTGTGAAAGAATTAGTAGTTGCAGGGCTTCTTTTGGCTTCCAGGGACATCATCGGCGGTGTGAACTGGGTAAAAGAGAATGCAAAAGAGGCAGATCTTGCAAAGATGATCGAGAAGAAGAAGAAAGAATTTGCAGGAAATGAGCTGAAAGGAAAGAGCATCGGTGTCATCGGGCTCGGAGCCATCGGTGTTCTGGTTGCAAATATCTGCAATCGTCTCGGCATGAATGTCTACGGATATGATCCGTATGTATCTGTACGTTCTGCATGGAGTCTGTCAAGAATGGTAAACCACAGCAGTTCCTTAGACGAAATCTATGAGAAATGTGATTTTCTGACCATCCATGTTCCGTATATGGAGAGCACAAAGGGAATGATTGGAAAAGAAGCTGTCCAGAAGATGAAAGACGGAGCGACCATCTTAAACTTTGCAAGAGGTGAGCTGGTGGACGATCAGGCGGTACTGGACGGACTCGCATCCAAGAAGATTAAACATTATGTGACAGACTTCCCGAATCCGGCAGTAGCAGCGGCAGACGGCGTGATTACGATCCCTCATCTCGGAGCTTCCACAGAAGAATCTGAAGAAAACTGTGCGGAGATGGCAGTCGATCAGCTGATGAACTATCTGGAAAAAGGAAACATTGTAAATTCTGTTAACTATCCAAACTGTGATTTGGGAGACATCGAGGCAGAATGCAGGATTACGGTTCATCACAAAAACCTTCCGAACATGATCGGACAGCTTACATCAGCTCTGGCAGAAGAAGGATATAATATTGAAAACATGCTCAACAAGTCCAAAAAAGATTATGCATATTCTATCTTTGATGTGGAGAAGCGTCCTTCAGAGAAAGTGCTTTCAAAAATGAAACAGATCGATGGTGTCATTCGTTTAAGAGTATTATAGAGGTGAAAAATATGAGTGAAAAATTAAGAGTCGGAATTCTTGGCGCTACCGGAATGGTAGGTCAGAGATTTATTTCCCTTCTGGAGAATCATCCCTGGTTTGAGGTGACTACGCTGGCAGCCAGTCCGAGATCTGCCGGAAAATCTTATGAAGAGGCAGTAGGCGGGCGCTGGAAAATGGACACCCCGATGCCGGAGGCAGTGAAGAAGCTTATTGTAAAAAATGTAAACGAAGTGGAAGAAGTAGCATCTGAAGTAGACTTTGTTTTCAGTGCGGTGGATATGTCAAAAGAAGAGATCAAGAAGATCGAAGAAGACTATGCGAAGACGGAGACACCGGTAGTTTCCAATAACAGTGCACACCGCTGGACGCCGGACGTACCGATGGTTGTGCCGGAAATCAATCCGGAACATTTTGATGTCATTGAAAGCCAGAAGAAACGTCTCGGCACAAAGAGAGGTTTTGTTGCCGTAAAGCCGAACTGTTCGATCCAGAGCTATGCACCGGTCCTCACCGCATGGAAGGAATTTGAGCCGTATGAAGTGGTAGCAACTACATATCAGGCGATTTCCGGGGCAGGAAAGAATTTTACAGACTGGCCTGAGATGGTTGGTAATATCATCCCGTTCATCGGCGGAGAAGAAGAGAAGAGTGAGCAGGAGCCGCTTCGTCTCTGGGGGCACATCGAAAATGGAGAGATAGTAAAGGCAGAGTCTCCGGTCATTACGACCCAGTGCATCCGTGTTCCGGTATTAAACGGGCATACTGCGGCAGTATTTGTGAAGTTTAAGAAGAACCCTACAAAAGAACAGCTGATTGAAAAGCTTGTAACATTTAAGGGGATTCCTCAGGAATTAAGTCTTCCGAGTGCGCCGAAACAGATGATCCAGTATTTAGAGGATGACAACCGCCCTCAGGTAAGCATGGACGTGGACTATGAGAACGGAATGGGCGTATCCATCGGACGTCTCAGAGAAGATACCGTCTATGACTATAAATTTGTAGGATTATCCCACAATACGGTCCGCGGAGCGGCCGGCGGAGCGGTTCTCTGTGCAGAGACTTTGAAAGCCAAGGGATTCATTGCAAAAAAATAAAAAGATGTAACGAACCAGCCATTAAACAGTTTAATGGCTGGTTTTTTCTTCCACAAATTACCTCGGCAGAGATGTTACAAATGTTACAAAAACAATTGTATTTGTTCACAATTTATATTATAATAAGATTGTTTCAATGTAAAAACATTTTACGGAGACAAAGGGAGAGACAGATGAGTAAGAAAAGGATAAGATGGGGGATTTTAGGACTGGTACTGGGTCTGGCAGTTGCTTTTCCGGCAGGAGGGAAATTAAAGGCCGCCATGACAGTTGTAGAAGTAAAAAAGACAGGACAGGTCGTCGATGAGTTTCAGGGAGTGAACGCGGTTTACCGTCCGGGAAAGTGGGACGGAAATGACAAGACTTATTCCTGTGCGGCCCTGGTTAAGAAATATTATCAGGCCAGATATGGATTTACACCGTACAATCTTTTTTCCGGAGCAACGCCGGAGGAGTATGAAAAAGGCGGTAAGTTCAAAAAGGTTTCTTCACCAAAGGTGGGAGATATCGCATCGGCAGGCACACACTGGGCTATTGTTCAGAATGTTTCCGGAAACAATGTCACATTGCTTGAGCAGAACTGGAAGTGGCAGGAAAAAGGCAGGACCTATGCCAAGGCGGACAGAGTCGTATCAAAGGGTGAGATGAAGTATTTCCGTTACTATGACAAAAGCGGCAGGGAAGTGTCAAACGGCAGCAGTCCGGTGGCATCATCTACGTCCAAACCAAGGACATTGAGTATTAACAAGACAAGCCTTTCGGTCAAAACCAGAGCTACTGCAGCCCTGAAGGCAACGATCGGCAATAAGAGGAGCGGAGATAAATTGATATTCTCTTCTTCCAATAAAAAGATTGCCACAGTCTCCTCAAAAGGAGTGATAACCGGAGTCAAAACGGGCACATGCTATGTAACGGTTAAAGTCAATGGAACCAGCCTTTCAAAGAAGTGCAAGGTCAAAGTATCCCTTGGTTCCAGAATCATAAAGCTGAACGCCAGCAGGCTGACACTGATGAAAGTAAAAAAATATCCTTTGAAAGGTGTCATTTATAATAAACGGTCCAAGGACAAACTGAAGTATAAGACAAGCAATAAAAAGATCGCCACAGTCTCTTCCAAGGGAGTTGTCAAAAAGAAGAAAAAAGGAAAGGCAACGATAACCGCATGGATTCCGGGTACATCCACGAAGAAAACATGCAAAGTTACCGTAAAATAGAGTACATAGGGAAACACGCACTGCGTGTTTCTTCTGTTTTAAAGCCGAAGATATAAAAAATACTTATAAATAACAGGAGAAGAACATAAGATGATAGCATCAAGCGTGAATTGGAATGTCGTATTGAATCATTATACAGATCAGATTTTAGATTTTGCACTGAATATATTGGTGGCACTGATCATTGTCGGTGTCGGGTTTAAGCTGAGCAAATGGCTGGTTTCTCTGTTTCGGAAAGGAATGGAGAAGCGGAAAGTAGATCTCGGAGTTGTAACCTTCAGCTGTTCCTTCCTGAAAATTGCCCTGAGGTGCATTGTCATATTCATGGCAGTAGAGCGTCTGGGAGTGAAGGGAACATCTATTGTGGCTCTGTTCGGATCAGCCGGTGTTGCCGTAGGTCTGGCCCTGCAGGGGAGTCTCTCCAATATTGCAGGAGGAGTTCTTCTGCTGATCCTGAAACCGTTCCAGGTGGGAGATTATATTGTGGTGGACGGCACAGGCTGTGAAGGTGAAGTGGCATCCATGGACATTTTCTACACAAAGCTCAAGACCGTGGACAATCGGGTCATCGTGATCCCAAACGGAACACTGAGCAACAGCAATTTGATTAATAACACAAAGCAGGACAGCAGACTGATTGATTTGAAGATTGGGATTGCCTATGACAGCGATATACAGAAAGTAAAAGAGACGATGCTCGGTGTGGCGAAAAAAGAGCATATGACCCAGGATGAAAATATTCAGGTATTTGTCAGTGATCTGGCCGACAGTTCCGTGATCATGGGGCTGAGGGCATGGGTATCTACGGAGGTGTATGTTTCCACTAAGTGGTCTTTGCTGGAGCATATCAAAGATGCATTTGACCGGGAAGGCATTGAAATACCTTACAATAAACTGGATGTCAATGTTACGGAAATAAAGGGAACAGATCGGGAACAGGCTACAGTATAGGGACGAAAATATCCATAAGAAATGGAGAAAATCTGCGGTTTACAGATTTTCTCCATTTCTTTTTTGAAACAAAAGATTGTTTACTTTCTCAGTGATCCAGATTTCACTTTCTGTGATTTCGATATCGTATCCGGCAATGACCTGCTGATCGAACCGGTGTATTATTTCATCAAACTCCGGAGCATTCTCCTTTTTCTTAGGAAACCGTATTTGGGTTTCAAAGCTGTCTGCAAACTGTAATCCTGTCAATTCGCCGAGTTTAAGCCACTCCTCTTTTGTATAGAACTTGATATGTCCGTCTTTTTTCATCTGCATATATGCATCCACAAACCGTTTGTCATCATTATCATTCGGAGCGGGATCGGCAAGAAATAATTTTCCGTTTGGTTTCAATACCCTGTTGATTTCATGGAAAGTATCGGCGATTTGCGGAAAATGATGCAGAGCGTACCGGGTAATAACCAGATCAAATGTCTCATCGGCAAAAGGGAAGGCAAGACCGTCATAACTTAAAAAAATCAGATTTCTTAAGCCCTCGGTTTCAGACCTTTTTCTGTTATGATTCAATGCGTTTTCCACGATGTCCAGTCCGGTAACTTCGGCTTCCGGATATTTCCCGGCAATGGGAAAAGCCAGATAGCCTGTCCCTGTGCCGAGATCAAGAACATTCATTCCAGGGCTTATATTCAGGAAATTTAGGATCAACTCCAGATGATTTTGGTCCTGAGTCTGTTCATTGTAAAAGGTTCCTGACTTAAAACTTTCTTCAAATCCTTTTTTTGTACGTTCTATGCTCTCATATGAATCACGTTTCACTGTATCTTCACCTCTGAAATTTCTTTAGCTGTTCCTGAATCTTTTCCTTTGTTCTCTTCAGCCAATAGAGGACCGAATTTTGTTTGACATACACAAGGATTCCGGCAACGAGCAGAAGGACTAGGGGCAGGAGGAATTTCAGTGCATTTAATAAGAAATGACCCGAAGTGCTTCCTTCATAGTTTACAGTAAAAGAATCGCCTGTGAGTTCTACCTTATGAATAGAAGCTATTGCCTCGTCTCCCTCCATCAGGGCGGAGATCGGTTTATCCGCTACGTTCTGTGCCATTTTAATGTTTTTGGAATGATCTGCGGTCACAGAAATATCAACAGAGGAATCTTTGCTCACGGAGGCAAAAGTGAAAGTGCCTTTGGCTTTCTTATTGTTCAGATGCAGTCTGAATTTTCCGGTATAGCCGGATGTCTGTCCGCGGAAAAGGGTCTTCTTGGTCTCATAGGAAGAAGAACTGCCCTTCCAGATCTTTTTCAAATCTGCATCGCATTGGTCTACGGTGCCTTTCTGTGTGAAAGAGAGGCGGTAGTCATCCTCTTTGTCCAGTGAAACATTGGAGACAGTACTGCCCATAAAGGCTTCTTTGAGTTTAGCAAGTTCCCGTTTGTTACAGACAGAAGAGAAAATAAAGCTGAAACTTCTTCGGATATCATTTTTATTTTTGTAAACTTCCGCAATCTCATACTTTCTCACCGGCTGTCCAAAGGAAGATGAGAAATTTACTTTCTTTTTGCCTGTTTTTCCGTCGATCAGAGTCTGTTCGCCGCTGCCGGAATAGGCGGCGTTGGAAATATGAGTGTAGGTGACGGGGACTTTTCCGGATTCGTCTGCAAAGTTTTTAAAATCTAATGTCTCTTCATAGTCCAGGAGGAATTCAAAGGGGCTGCCGCTCTTTGTCTCTACCCGGTATGTGCCTCTCGTATCTGATGTGTGAAGCACCTTTCGTGTGACGGCGCACAGATCGGAAAAATTATCTTTGGTAAAGGTGATGATCAGGGTTTTTCCGTCTTTTTCATTTTTCCAGCTTTTCTTATAAGAGGAGCCGGAAAAATAGCTGTTGACGGCAGATGAATGTTTTTCCAGGGTTTCTTTCGGCAGCCTGAAGGAAATCGTCCTTTTGAGTTTTCTGCTGCTTGTCTCCCGGGTTTTGATATCAATGGATGTGACAGGTACATAAGTCATTTCATCAATGCTGATCTTTTCATCTGTCTCGTATTTTTTTCCTGCGAACGTAAATTCTGTGCTCTTCAGGTTCCACAGGTCATTGACAGATTTCTGATCCACATACCCCTTCTCATAGAGAGCTGTATAGAGCCAGGACATCAGATCTTTCGTGGAGAAATTTTCTGAATAGCGAAGTCCCTTTGCAAACGGAGAATCTGCATAGCTGTAACTGATCTCCGGGGCAAAATTCAGCAGGGACTCGACTTTTTTTCTGTAATCTTTCAGGGAAGAAAAGTCCATGCGGAAGGTGTAGACCGTGTCGTCTTTTTCCGTGGTCTGCTTATAGACAAGGGCTTTCGGGCAGGCATCCCGTATGACCTTGTCTAAATCTTTTTTGGAACCGGAAAAATATCTTGCCAGATCGGCAGAACTGACCGTACAGGTCATGAGCCTGTGTCCGGAAAAATCTTTATTCAGTTCCATGCGGCTGTTCAGCTCGAGTCCGCATCCCCACAAAAAAATGAGAGAGAACAGCATAAGAGACAGCAAACATTTCTTTTTCATTTACAATTCCTTTAAATATGCTTCGTTTATTTTGATTACTTTTTTCATCGCATCCTGTCCCGGAGCTCCGATGGTATTTCGCTTTTCTACGCAGGTCTTCATGCTGATCGCATCATAAATATCTTCCGCAAAGGCAGGGCTGATCTCCTGATATTCCTCAAGAGAGAGCTCATCTAGGGAAATGCCTTTTTCAATACATAAAAGCACCAGCTGACCTACGATACCGTGAGCGTCCCGGAAAGGAACTCCGTGGTTTACCAGATAATCCGCTGCATCGGTGGCGTTGGTAAAGCCGTTCTTTGCGCTGTTTTCCATGCGGTCTTTATGAAACGTCATCGTCTTTATCATTCCTGTGAACAGGCTTAAACAGCCTTTTACCGTATCAATGGCATCGAAAGTATATTCTTTATCTTCCTGCATGTCTTTGTTATAGGCCAGCGGAATTCCCTTCATAGTCGTGAGGATGGAATTAAGAGCCGCATAGACACGGCCGGTCTTTCCGCGTACCAGCTCTGCGATATCCGGGTTTTTCTTCTGCGGCATAATGCTGCTTCCGGTACTGAAGCCATCGTCGATGGACACAAACTGGTATTCATTGGAGTTCCATATAATGATCTCTTCACTGAACCGGCTCAAATGCATCATAACAGTGGAAAGAGCAGATAATAGTTCTATGATATAATCCCGGTCGGAAACAGAATCCATGCTGTTTAAGGTTGGCCCGTAAAAGTCCAGAAGATCTGCGGTCATTTTTCTGTCCAGCGGATAGGTTGTCCCGGCGAGTGCTCCGGAACCTAACGGACAGTAATTCATTCTCTCATAGATATCGGTAAGGCGGGAGTAGTCCCTTTTGAACATCTCCATATAAGCGCCCGCGTGATGGGCAAGTGTCACCGGCTGTGCCTTTTGCAGATGGGTAAAGCCGGGCATAAATGTATCAAGATTGTCTTTCATGATCTGATGCAGATTTTCCATAAGATCCTTTAAAAGTTCCTTGAGAGAAGTGATTTCGTCTCTGGTATAAAGTTTCATGTCCAGAGCCACCTGATCGTTTCGGCTCCTTCCGGTGTGAAGCTTCTTTCCGGCATCGCCGATGCGGTCGATTAAATTGGCTTCCACAAAACTGTGAATGTCTTCATACTCACTTGTGATCTCAATGGTTCCTGACTCGATGTCTGAGAGGATACTGTTTAAACCGCCGACGATCTGGTCTCTCTCAGCCGCTGAGAGGACACCGATACTTTCAAGCATCGTAACGTGTGCAATGCTGCCCTCGATATCCTGACGGTAAAATTTCTGGTCAAATCCGATGGATGCATTGAAGTTGTAAACCAGCTGGTCGGTTTCCTTGGTGAACCTGCCACCCCATAATTGTGCCATATGTATTTCCTCATTTCTTATTATTTTGTCTTTTGATAAATTCTAACCATAATATTTTACACTATAAATGCAATATTTACTATATTTTTATTGGAAAAAGAGCGTATATCAAAACCCGGCATCGCACACAATATTTAAAAAACGGGTGAATAGAATGGAACGAAGATTAAAAATAGAAAAGCATTTAATTTTATTTGTTTTGGGCGGGATGGGATATTTCTTCCTGGAAGTTTTAGTGAGGGGATATTCCCATTATACGATGTTCCTGTGCGGAGGAGCCTGTTTTTTGTGCATCGGGCTTTTAAACGAGAGTGTAAAGATCAAGATGAGCTTTGTAAGCCAGATGGTTCTCTCTACGTTTATTATCACAGGGCTTGAGCTGATCACGGGGCTGATCGTTAACGTATGGCTTGGCTGGGATATTTGGGATTACTCTGATCTGCCATATAATTTTAAAGGGCAGATCTGCCTTTTGTACTCGGTGCTCTGGTTTTTTGCGTCCAGCGTGGCGATTGTCATGGATGATTTTTTAAGGTATAAACTGTTTCATGAAGAAAAACCTCATTACAAAATCCTTTGATTCTTTCCAGCAGTCAGAAGGAGGCTGTCTTGCCTTCTTCTGATCATATTTTGGGCAGACATCAGGCTCTTTTTATGATATTATTGTCAGGAAAGTATAGGCAGGGTGGAATTGCGGTGAACCGATTTCTTATCAAACTATAATAAAATCATAAGTATTTTCATAAGAATTAGCCAGAAAGAGTTTTATATAATGGTAGCTGCGAGGTGATTCTTATGAAAAAAATACCGACAGTACATAAAAAATTGGCAGCTGTCCTGCTGTTTGTCTTATTGGTGGGCTGTTTTCTGACGGGTGTTCTATATATATCCGGAAAAAAAACAGCCAAAAAATCTGTATATAAAAATGGAACGGTCCAATACAATATTTTCTATAATAACAAGGAAGAAATCAGACGGATGGTAAAGCAGGGCTTTGATCTGAATGACCCTGATCAATCTGCAGCCAATACCCCTCTGCTTATGGCGATTGATGCTCTCGACCGGAACCGGATGTACGGTATGGTGGAATTTTTGATCGGGCAGGGGGCAGAAGTGAATGCGGATTATTCTGCAGAAAATGATATTGTCTTTCGCCGCAGGACTCCGCTCTATGAGGCCATCTCCTTCGGAGACCGAAAGCTGCTCAGTCAGCTTTTGAAGGCCGGGGCAGATGCGGCTTATCAGGATAAAGACGGGACAACGCCGCTGATGTTTGCCTGCTATATGGCAAATGGAAACGTAGATCAAAACTCGGTGGATATCATCCGGAGTCTTCTGTATGCTGGTGCTGATCCGTCTGCCGTAAATAAAGACGGAAAAACAGCCGAGGACTATTTTGAAATGGGACGAAAGAACATAGAAGCCGAGATGAAAAACAGCCGCTTAACCGACGAAGAGAAGAAACAGAGCCGGCGGTATCTGGGAAAGATCCGGGTTCTGCTGGACCGTGCGGTCGTCAGCCGGCGATAGAAATGAGGATGGAAAATGAAAAAACAATTAGTAATCGCAGAGAAACCTTCGGTGGCAAGGGATATCGCCAGAGTTTTGGGATGCAGGCAGAAGGGATCTTCCTTTATGGAGGGGGATCAGTACATCGTGACCTGGGCACTGGGTCATCTGGTGACTCTGGCAGATCCGGAACAGTATGGGAATCAGTATAAGCAGTGGAGCATGGATACCCTTCCGATGATGCCAAAACAGTGGAAACTCGTGGTGATCGGGAAGACGTCCAGACAGTTTCAGTCTGTCAAAAAGCTGATCTTCAGGGAGGATGTGTCAGATATTATCATCGCGACAGATGCGGGGCGCGAGGGCGAACTGGTGGCCCGGTGGATTCTCTTAAAAGCAGGGAATAAAAAGCCGGTAAAACGGCTGTGGATTTCATCGGTCACGGACAAAGCTATCCGGGAGGGATTTTCGAGGCTGAAACCGGGAAAAGAATATGAAAACCTTTATCACGCGGCTGTGGCAAGGGCAGAGGCGGACTGGATGGTAGGAATCAATGCAACGAGGGCACTGACCTGCAAGTATAACGCCCAATTATCCTGCGGCAGGGTACAGACTCCTACGCTTGCCATGATCGCGGAAAGAGAAGAGGAGATCCGCAGTTTCCGGCCGAAGAACTTTTACGGACTGAAAGCTGTCAGCCATGGCCTGACATTTACGTGGAAAGAACATAAGTCAGGGAGCAGTCAGAGTTTTGACAGGGAAAGAATAGAAAAAATAAGGAAAGCGGCGGACGGAGCACCTCTACTTGTTCAGAGGGTATCAAAAAAGCCGAAGAAAACCTATGCGCCTGCCCTCTACAATCTGACAGACCTTCAGACTGACGCAAACAAACGATTCGGATTTTCTGCCAAGCAGACGCTGAATCTGATGCAGAGTCTCTATGAGCACCACAAGGTCCTGACTTATCCGAGGACGGATTCCAGATATCTGACTGCCGACATGGCAGATACCATAAAAGAGCGTCTGAAAGCCGTGAGTGTGGGCCCATACAAGCAGTGGACCGCAAAGCTTATGACAAAACCGGTCAAGGCCTCGGCTTCGTTTATCGATGACGGCAGGGTATCGGACCATCATGCTATCATTCCGACAGAACAGCCGGTATTTCTGAGTGATATGAGTTTTGAGGAGCGGAAGATATTTGATCTGGTAGTGAAACGTTTTCTCGCTGTTTTGTCACCGGCCTGTGAATATGAGCAGACGTCTGTTTCCGGAAAAATCCAGGGAGAGACATTTGAGGCAAGAGGAACGGTCATGGTCAAAGCCGGATGGAAAGATCTTTATCGGGAAGAGGACGACAAAGATGATTCCCTGCCTCAGGAAAAACTAAAAATCTTCAAAGAGGGTATGAATGTGAAGGTGAACTCTTTAAAGATCACGGAAGGGAAGACCAGTCCGCCTGCCCGGTATACGGAAGGAACCCTGATTTCCAAAATGGAGCGGCAGGGCCTGGGCACGGTGGCCACCAGAGCGGATATTATTGAAAAGCTGTTTTCCAGTTTCCTTCTTGAAAAGAATGGGAATGAAGTTACGGTTACTGCAAAGGCAAAGCAGCTCTTAAAGCTGGTTCCGGAGGACTTAAGAAAAGCAGAACTGACAGCCCAGTGGGAGCGCAGACTCACGGCGATTGCCGAGGGCAGGGAAGACGACAGAAAGTTCATGGGAGAAATCAGCGGTTATACGAGACAGATCATTGATGAGATCAAACATGCCGACGGAACATTCCGCCATGAAAATCTTACCCGGCAGAAGTGTCCGGAATGCGGAAAATTTATGCTGAAAGTAAAAGGGAAACACGGTACATTTCTCGTGTGTCAGGACCGGGAATGCGGATACAGAAAAACACTTTCAAGGACAACCAACGCCAGATGCCCTGTCTGCCATAAAAAGATGGAGATGGTCGGAGACGGAGATGCCCAGAAGTTTGTCTGTGTGTGCGGGCACAAAGAAAAACTCAGTGCCTTCAAAGAGCGGAAGAAAAAAGAGGGCGCCGGAGTCAGCAAAAAGGAAGTGAACCGGTATCTGAAAAAGCAGCAGAAAGAAGCACAGGAGCCGATCAATAACGCCTTTGCGGATGCATTAGCGAAGCTGAAACTTTAAAAACACAGCAAGGGGAGTGGTATGAAACAGAAGAGAAAAAGATGGAGCCGGTGGCTGAAACTGCTTTTGATCCTTATATTTGCAGGGATTCTGACTGCAGGAGGGATCAACTGGTTTATGATTCACCAGTCTAAAAAAGATATAGAAACAGCCCGTCAGCTGGCCTTGGAACAAAAAGGGAAAAAAGCAGATGCAGTTGTCGTGCTTGGGGCAAAAGTGAGAAAAGACGGCAGCATGTGCCTGATGCTGAAAGAACGTGTTGATTTAGGGATCCAGGCTTACAAACAGGGACTTGCGGACCGGATCATTATGAGCGGTGACCATGGGGCAGAAGGATATGATGAGGTCAGTACCATGAAAGCATATGCCATAAAACAGGGAATCCCGTCCGAACATATCTTTAAGGATCATGCAGGATTTTCTACCTATGAGACAATGTATCGGGCAAGAGACGTTTTTAAGGCGAAAAGTATTGTTGTGGTCACACAAAAGTATCATCTGTATCGTGCCGTCTATGATGCAAAAGCGCTGGGACTTGAGGTGAAAGGAATTTCCTGCGATAAGGCTGTCTATAAAGGAGACAAAGCAAGAAAATTCCGGGAAGCCATTGCAAGGATCAAGGATTTTGGATATACCGCAGTAAAACCGAAACCTAAGTATTTAGGAAAAGCAGTTCCGGTCAGCGGAAATGGAAATACAACGGATTAGAAAACTGCCGGGCAGCTGAAAATATACAGCTGCCCGGCAGTTTTCTAATCATCATTATTTACTTTGTACTGGCAATTAATCAGCAAGTCCCTGGTCTTTTAATGCCCTTACTTTCATTGACAGGCCGAACAGACGGATGAATCCTTCTGCGTCGTGGTGGTCATAAAGGTCACCTGTTGTAAAGCTAGCCAGTGATTCGCTGTAAAGAGTATGAGGAGAGGAAGTACCCGCTTTGATGATATTTCCTTTGTAAAGCTTGAATTTTACTTCTCCGGTCACGTCTTTATCGACGGTCTCGATGAAAGACTGTAAGCCTTCTCTCAGAGGACAGAACCATTTTCCTTCATAGACAAGATCGGCAAATTTACCAGCAACGATTTTCTTGAACGCCATAGTATCACGGTCCAGTACAAGTTCTTCTAACTGCTGATGAGCTTCCATCAAAATTGTTCCGCCTGGAGTCTCATAGACACCGCGGGATTTCATGCCGACTACACGGTTTTCAACGATATCGATGATACCGATGCCGTGTTTTCCGCCTAATTCATTTAATTTACGGATGATATCGGAAGCCTTCATCTTTTCTCCGTTAACGGATACCGGAGCGCCGGATTCAAATCCGATCGTTACATATTCTCCTTCTTCCGGAGCCTGTTCCGGAGAATTTCCCAATACAAGCAAGTGATTGTAGTCGGGCTCTACCGCCGGGTCTTCTAATTCCAGGCCTTCATGGCTGATGTGCCATAAGTTCCGGTCACGGCTGTAACTGTTTTCTGCAGAGAACGGAAGGTCAATACCGTGGTCTTTGCAGTACTGGATCTCATCTTCACGGGAATCCATCTTCCATGTGTCCAGCTCACGCCATGGGGCGATGATCTTGATGTCCGGAGCCAGTGCCATGATGGATAACTCAAAACGGATCTGGTCGTTTCCTTTACCGGTAGCGCCGTGGCAGATCGCAACAGCACCTTCTTTTCTCGCAACTTCCACGAGTTTTTTAGCGATAACCGGACGGGCGAAGGATGTACCTAATAAATATTTGTTTTCGTAAACCGCATCGGCTTTGACCGTTGGGATCACATAGTCGTCAACGAATTCGTCAACAACATCTTCTATATATAACCTTGTGGCTCCGGAAAGCTTTGCCCGCTCTTCCAGACCGTCTAATTCATTTCCCTGTCCGACATCCACGCAGCAGCAGATGACTTCATAATCATAGTTTTCTTTTAACCATGGAATAATCGCGGTGGTGTCCAGCCCGCCGGAGTATGCCAAAACAACTTTTTCTTTCATTCTTGTTCCTCCTCATATAGTTCATACCATCAGATTTTTATCTGTGTTCTATCCAATAATATACGGGATAACAGGAGAAGATGCAAGGACTTTTTCATATAATAATGCATAAAATTTCAAAATAAATGAATATACACAGCAATAAATGAATAAATATTCATAATCCTTTTACGGTGAAAAGATTTAAAAACTCTGATTTATCGGTAAAAAAGGTGTTGCATATTACATTACAGAGATGTATAATTATAAACAATTCGTAAACGCAGGAAAAGAGGAGAATTTTATGATAAAAGCAGGAATTATAGGATCTACGGGTTATGCCGGACAGGAACTGGTCCGTCTGCTGATGCAGCACAAGGATGCAGAGATTGTTTGGTACGGCTCCAGAAGCTACATAGATCAAAAGTATTATGAGGTCTTCCATAATATGTTCGAGATCGTGGATGCCGACTGTATGGATGACAATATGGATGAACTGGCAGAGAAAGCGGATGTGATTTTTACGGCGACCCCGCAGGGATTGTGCAGTTCCCTCGTCTCAGAAGAAGTTTTGTCTAAGACAAAGATCATTGATTTAAGTGCAGACTTCAGAATCAAGGACGCCGACCGATATGAAGAGTGGTATGGGATCAGGCACCCCAGCAGGGAATTTATAAAAGAAGCAGTCTACGGCCTGTGTGAGATCAACAGGGAAGATGTAAAGAAAGCCAGACTGATCGCCAACCCGGGCTGTTATCCGACTTGTTCTATTTTATCCATTTATCCGCTGGCAAAAGAGGGACTGATCGATATGAATACCGTCATCATCGATGCCAAGTCCGGAACCTCCGGGGCGGGAAGGGGCGCAAAGGTCAACAACCTGTACTGTGAAGTCAATGAAAACATCAAAGCCTATGGAGTGGCATCCCACAGGCACACGCCGGAGATCGAGGATCAGCTCGGCTATGCGTGCGGACAGCCGGTGGTACTGAATTTCACTCCGCACCTGGTTCCGATGAACCGGGGAATCCTGGTGACAGCCTACGCTTCCTTAAAAGAAGAAGTTACATATGAACAGGTAAAAGATATTTACGATTCCTATTATAAAGAAGAAACATTTGTCAGAGTGCTTCCCGAGGGCGTATGTCCGGAGACCAGATGGGTAGAGGGCAGCAATTATGTAGATGTGAATTTTAAGATTGATCCGAGAACGAACCGGGTGATCATGATGGGTGCTATGGATAATCTGGTGAAAGGAGCGGCTGGTCAGGCGGTCCAGAATATGAACCTGATGTTCGGACTCGATGAGACAGAGGGGCTTAATCTGGTTCCAATGTTCCCGTAGGAGATGGAAAAGGAGATATATTTATGAAGATATTAGACGGAGGGGTGACATCCCCGAAAGGTTTTTTGGCAGCAGGACTTCGTGCAGGAATTAAGCCCGGAAAAACCAACAAAGACATGGCTATGATTTTAAGTGAAGAGCCCGCGGCTGTGGCAGGGACATTTACGAGAAATGTTGTGAAGGCAGCTCCGGTGCTCTGGGGACAAAAACTGGTGAAGGACCAGGAGACGGTCCGGGCAGTGGTTATCAATACGGGGATCGCAAATGCCTGTACCGGTGAAAAAGGTTATGACAATACGGTCAGGACAGCGGAAATGGCAGCGTCAGAGCTCGGTGTTTTAAAAGAAGAAGTTTTAGTGAGCTCTACCGGAGTGATCGGTCAGCAGCTTCCGATGGAAGCCATCGAAAAGGGAATCAGGCTTTTGGTTCCTGAGTTAAGGCATGACCGGCAGAGCAGCCGGGATGCGGCGGAGGCGATCCTCACCACCGATACGAAGACAAAAGAGGCAGCAGTTTCCGTGGAACTCTCAGGCACGGAGGTGACCGTTGGGGGCATCTGCAAGGGCTCCGGCATGATCCATCCCAACATGGGAACCATGCTCGGTTTTATCACCACAGACACCGCCATCGAAAAGACATTGCTGTTAGAACTCCAGAGAGAACTGATTGAGGATACTTTCAACATGATTTCTGTGGACGGAGATACGTCCACCAATGACACCGTATTTGTGCTGGCAAACGGAATGGCCGGAAACACAAGGATCACAGAGAAAAATGAGGACTATGAGACTTTTAAAAAGGCCCTGCTCTATGTAAACCGGGAGCTTGCCAAAAAGATTGCCGGAGACGGTGAGGGCTGTACAAAGTTATTTGAAGTTCAGGTACACCATGCACCGGATAAGGCTTGTGCCAAAACCCTGAGCAAGGCAGTAGTCACATCCAGCCTCACAAAGGCGGCCATTTACGGAAAAGACGCAAACTGGGGAAGAATCCTCTGTGCCATGGGATATTCGGGAGCGGCGTTTGACCCGCTGAAAGTGGATATCTCATTTGAGAGCAAAAAAGGAAGTCTTGCCATCGTAAAGGATGGGGTTGCCACAGATTATTCGGAAGATGCGGCTACGGAAATTTTATCCGAAGATGCAGTGACAGCGGTGATCGACATCCGCAGCGGAGAAGAGGCGGCCACGGCGTGGGGCTGTGACCTGACCCATGAATATGTATCTATCAACGCAGATTACAGGAGTTAAGGAGAGAAATTATGGACGAAAAGATGTTGGAAGAAGAATCATTAAAAGCAAAGGTGTTGATCGAAGCTCTGCCTTATATCCGTTATTTCAGCGGAAAATATGTGGTTGTCAAATATGGCGGAAGCGCCATGCTGGACGCAGATCTGCAGAAAAATGTGATCCGGGACGTGGCCCTTTTAAAATTGATCGGTATGAAGCCGATCATCGTACACGGCGGCGGCAAAGAGATCAGCAAGTGGGTGAAGCTTTCCGGAAAGGAACCTGAATTTTACAATGGACTCCGTGTCACAGACAAAGATACGATGGAGATCGCTGAGATGGTGCTGTTTAAGGTGAACCAGGAACTGGTTGCCATGATGGCCCAGCAGGGCATTAAGGCCGTCGGACTTTCCGGAAAAGACGCGGAGATGATGAAGGTTGAAAAAAAGGAAGTTCTGGGGAAAGATCTCGGCTATGTGGGAAATGTAACAGAAGTCAATACAGACCTTTTAGAGGCGCTCATTGAGGACGATTTTGTTCCGGTGATCTCTCCCATCGGACTTGGGGAGGATTACGAGGGCTATAACATCAATGCGGATGACACGGCCTGTGCCATTGCTTCTGCTTTGAACGCAGAGAAGCTGGTTTTCCTTACGGATATTGAGGGGGTTTTCATTGACCCTGAAGATAAGAGCACACTGATCTCTGAAATGGATTTGACCCAGGCCCATGAATTCGTAGACAAAGGAGTCGTTGGCGGGGGCATGCTTCCGAAGCTTAAAAACTGTATTGAGGCCATCGAAAACGGTGTTGCAAGAGTGCATATTCTGGACGGACGCCTGGATCACTGTCTGCTGCTTGAGTTCTTTACACAAAAAGGTATCGGAACGGCGATCTTAAAAGATCCGATTTTTTAGGAGGAGAACATGAATCATTTTATAGAAGACGGAGAAGCATACATATTAAAGACTTACAACCGTTTTCCCGTGGTTTTAGACCGCGGGGACGGCGTAAACTTATATGATACCGACGGGAAAGAATATCTGGATTTTGGGGCAGGGATCGCTGTTTTCGCATTGGGGTACGGAAACAGGGAATACAATGATGCTTTGAAAGTCCAGATCGACAAACTGATCCATACGTCGAACCTGTATTACAATGTGCCCTCGATTGAGGCTGCAAAAAAAATCGTGGAAGCCGCGAAGATGAAAAGAGTATTCTTTACCAACAGCGGTACAGAGGCCATCGAGGGAGCGCTGAAAGTCGCAAGGAAATACAAATATCAGGAGGACCCGGACAAGGAATATGAATTCATTGCAATGAAGCAGTCCTTCCACGGCAGAAGCCAGGGGGCCCTGTCTGTGACAGGCAATGAAAAGTATCAGGAAGGCTTTGTGCCGAAGGAATTCCGTGCGGTGTTTGCCGAATTCAATGATCTTTCCGATGTGGCTTCCAAGGTGACGGATAAGACCTGCGGCATCATCTGCGAGGTGGTACAGGGAGAAGGAGGCATTTATCCTGCCGACCCTGAATTTTTAAAGGGTTTAAGGGAACTCTGTGATGAGCATGACCTTCTGCTGATCTTTGACGAGATCCAGTGCGGCATGGGACGGTGCGGTTCTATGTTTGCCCATGATCTCTATGGAGTAAAACCGGACATACTGACCCTTGCCAAGGCCCTTGGATGCGGTATTCCTGTGGGTGCATTTGTCGCAGGTGAAAAAGCAGACGGGGTTTTAGTGCCCGGAGACCACGGAACGACTTATGGGGGGAATCCTCTGGCGGGAGCAGCGGTTAATGCTGTCTTTGACCAGTTTGAAAAGCTTGATCTGGTCGCACATGTCCGGGAAGTGGGCGGCTATCTGTGGGACAAACTCGAAGAACTGAAAAATGAGTTCAGTTTTATCACTGCCCACAGAGGCATCGGACTGATGCAGGGACTGGAGTTTTCGGAAGAGAAACAGGCCGGGCAGATTGTATCGAAGGCTCTGTCCAACGGACTGATTCTTATCTCTGCCGGAAACAATGTTTTGAGGTTTGTACCGCCCCTTGTCATTGAAAAGGAACATGTGGATATGATGACTGAAAAGCTCAGAGCCTCTTTTTAAATGTATAATCAAAAACTTCCAGGGATAAACTATGGGTAACAAATCTTTGGAGGTTTTTTTATGATTGGATTTATAATAGCATTAGTATCAGGTGCCCTGATGAGTATTCAGGGTGTATTTAACACCGAAGTTTCAAAGCAGACCGGATTGTGGACAGCCAGTTCTTTCGTGCAGTTTACCGGACTGCTGACCTGCCTTGCCGTCTGGATCTTTGCGGAAAGGGATCAGAGTTTTTTAAGTCTCATGAAAGTGTCGCCGAAATATGTGCTCCTGGGAGGAGTCATGGGTGCGGGCATTACCTTTACGGTGATCAAGAGCATCGGTTTACTCGGACCGGCAAAATCTGCCATGCTGATTGTGGCTGCACAGCTGATTGTCTCATACCTGATCGAGGTTTTCGGACTGTTTGGGGTCGAAAAAACAGGGTTTCAGTGGATGAAGCTTGCGGGCGTCGTATTGTTTGTTGCAGGCATCTTAATTTTTAAATGGAAATCATAGGGCTCTCCTGAAAGATGTCCTTGTAAAAATGAGGCAGATTAGTTACAATAGCAATAGAGATTTTACGCATGGTTAGATGGCGCTTTGTACAGTTAAGGAGGTCCTTAGATTGTATAGAGCAAAAAAGTTATGTATGACCGGTATTCTGCTTCTGACATTCTGCATCGCGGGATGTGCACAGAAGTCCGGAATGGAGATAAATGATGGGTCCGAGCCCCAAAGAACCGAAAAAGCTTCTGAGAAGGAGAAGATCTGCGTCTATGTCTGCGGCAGCGTGAAGAAACCTGGAGTTTATGAACTTCCGGAGGACGCAAGGATTGTCTCCGCCATCGCTTTGGCAGGAGGATTTACGAAGGATGCCTCAGCCGCAGGTGTCAATCAGGCAGAACGGATCAAAGACGGGCAGCAGATTTACGTGCCTTCGAAAAAGGAAGCCGGGAAGAAGGAAGATACATCTTCACCGACTGGAGGTTCCGGGACTCAGGACAAAAGGGTGAACTTAAACAGTGCATCCAGAGAAGAGCTGATGACCCTTACAGGGATCGGAGAGGCCAAAGCTTCCGACATTATTTCTTACAGAGAAGAAAACGGAGGCTTTGAAAAGCCGGAGGATATCATGAAGATCCGGGGAATCAAACAGGGCATCTACCGTAAAATCAAAGACATGATAACAGTTTAGTTTGAGGTGAAAATATGAAAAAGGTACTGGTTGTTGATGACGAAAAATTGATAGTAAAAGGAATCAAGTTCAGCCTTGAGCAGGATGAGATGGAGGTAGACTGTGCCTATGACGGAGAGGAAGCCCTGGGACTTGCAAAGGAAAATCAATACGATATCATCCTTCTGGATGTGATGCTTCCTAAGCTTACGGGATATGAAGTGTGTCAGGCCATCAGGGAGTTTTCGACCGTACCGATTATCATGCTGACAGCAAAGGGCGACGACATGGATAAGATCCTCGGACTTGAGTACGGCGCGGATGATTACGTAACCAAGCCGTTTAATATTCTGGAAGTGAAGGCGCGGATCAAGGCCATTTTAAGGAGAAGTGTCAGCCACGCTGCTCCGGCAGAGACACCGAAGGTGATCGAGAGCCGCGGATTAAAGATTGATTGTGACAGCCGCAGAGTCCATATCAACGGCAAAGAGGTTAACTTGACGGCGAAAGAGTTTGACTTGCTGGAACTGCTCGTGTTCCATCCGAATAAAGTATACAGCAGAGAAGATTTGCTGAACACTGTTTGGGGGTATGATTATCCGGGTGATGCCAGGACCGTGGATGTCCATATCAGGCGTCTGCGTGAAAAAATCGAAGTAAATCCGGGAGTTCCAGACTATGTACATACTAAATGGGGGGTAGGTTATTATTTCCAAGCATAAGAAGGACAGATTCTCCTACTTTAAGAGCATGCAGTTCCTCATTTTTATGTCAGTGCTGGTGATCACGGTATTCGTGGTGGTGCTGTTCAGCAAGCTTTTAAACGACTCCTACAGCGAGAAGGCAGAACAGCAGAAGATCGATGGAATTGTAAGCCAGTGTCAGTGGCTGGCTGGTCAGGTTGTCGGAGTGGATTTTTTGATTGATGACAGCTCCAACTCTATTTCCAACCAGACCAATGAACTGGCGGCGGGCCTGCATGGACGGATTATTGTCGTAAAGAGTAATTATAAAATAGTAAAAGACACAATGACAGATTATCAGGATAAGTTTTATATCTCTGACGAACTGCTGAACGTCATGAAAGGAAATAAGAAACGCATTGTCTCCGAGGTGGGCAGCAATGTAGAGATCATGATTCCGATCATGAACAAAGGGAACAGGAAAAAGAAGGTACTGGGAAGTGTCATCGCAACGATTCCGAAGAGCGATATTGTCGCTGTGTCCAATGAGATGAAGCAGCAGAGGAATATGCTGGTGGTGGCGTTTATCATCTGCGGTATGTCCGCCGGGGCGCTGCTGAGCTACTGGCTTACAAAAGACTACCGTAAGATTCAAAAGGATCTGGATTTTATTTCTTCCGGACATGAAGATGAGATGATCAGCGTCGTGGGATGCACCGAAGTTAAAAACATGGTTACGGCCATGAATGAGATTCTTGCCAAGGCACAGGTTCTTGAGAATTCACGTCAGGAATTTGTTTCCAACGTTTCTCATGAACTGAAGACGCCTATGACTTCCATGAAAGTTCTGGCCGATTCCCTTCTTCAGCAGGGAGAGACGGTGCCGGCGGAACTCTACCGTGAATTTATGAATGATATTGTGGCTGAGATCGACCGGGAGAATGTAATCATATCGGACCTTTTATCTCTGGTTAAACTGGATAAAAAGGCAGCTAAGCTGGAGATTTCCAGCGTCAATATCAATGAACTGCTGGAGATGATCATGAAGCGGCTGAAACCGATTGCAGGGCAGAGGAACATTGAGCTGATTCTGGAATCTTTCCGTCCGGTAACGGCCGAGATCGATGAGGTAAAGCTGACCCTGGCGCTCTCCAACCTGATTGAGAATGCAATCAAGTATAACCAGGACGACGGATGGGTGAGAGTGTCTTTAAATGCCGACCACAAATATTTTTATGTGAAGGTAGCGGATTCAGGCGTCGGCATCCCGGAAGACTGTCAGGGACAGGTGTTTGAGCGGTTCTACCGGGTAGACAAGGCCAGATCCAGAGAGACCGGAGGAACCGGTCTGGGACTTGCTATTACCAAAAATGCAGTTCTTGTCCATAACGGTGAAATCAAGCTGTACAGCAAAGAGGGAGAGGGCACTACATTTACAGTCCGAATTCCGCTCAAATATCAGGCATAAGGAGGGATACGGCGGTGAGAAAACGAACGATTTTATTATGTATCCTTCTGACGCTTTTCAGTGTGCTCATTTTCTGTGCGGGCTGTTCAAAGAAAGATGATGAGGATACACAGTCAAAAGACGGGACAGGAATTTACTACACGAACAAAACATACACGAAGCTGATCCGAAAGGACAAAGACATCGATGTCCAAATGAACAGTCAGCTGGGAGCAGAGGAACTTTTGGACGAGATGTCCAGGGTCGGCAGGAACAGCAAGTATAAGACAGCCATTCCGGAAGATATCAACATCAGCAATGTGACTGTTTCCAACAATATTGCCTACGTGGATTTTTCGGTTGGATATAAGAAGATTGAACCGAATGAAGATGTCATCTGCAAAGCTGCCATCGTCTATACGCTGACACAGCTGAAAGGGGTCGGATATGTGGAATTTACTGTTTCCGGGCGTCCGATCATTGATACAGACGGCAAACTGATCGGCGCGCTGAACCGGGACAGCTTTATATTCGGAGAACTTCCGATGGAGTAAAAATGAATAACAGACCATTTCTTGCAGTATTTGCAGGCTGTTGGCTTGGAGAAATCACAGCATGTCATGATGTTCGGATGGTTTTCGCAGCGCTTCTCTTTTCAGGGATATTTGTGCTCTTTTTTAAGAAACAAATTTCTGGATGGAGAAGGGCTGTTTTATTTTTCTTTGCAGGCTTTCTTGCGGGAGCACTTATGTTTGTTTATCAGAACAAAAGGTTCACCCGGCAGGAAAATGTGTTAAAAGGCTCTGAACAGGTAAGAGCGGCGGGAACCGCAGAGTGGAAAGGGAGGACAAAGAAGAAAGAATTTCTGCTTTTATCCCATGTATATCTGCCGGACCGGCATCTATATCTGGACGGGGACGTGATGGTCTATGACGATGACTTTGGCCATATACTGCCGGGAAATAAAGTTGTGCTGACGGGAGAGCTTCTGCCTCATGAAGGGCCGTCCAATCTGGGAGAGAACGATATGAGGATCTATTATCTCTCCAGGAATATCGGATTTACGATGTTTCCGGATAAGAAGGAAATTTTGGGGCAGGAGAAAAAGTTTTGGAAGAGCAGGTTGTTCTCTTTACGGAACCGTATGTCAAAAAATCTTTCCTTGCAGTATGACGAAAAGATACGGCCCATGTTTGAGGCTATGATCCTGGGTGACAAGACGGGGATTTCCAAAGATTTGAAAGACACCTTTACCCAAAGCGGGATCGTTCATATCCTGGCTATTTCCGGCCTGCACATTTCGCTGGCAGGCGCAGGGATTTACCGCAGACTGAGAGGGGCCGGGGTTCCTGTCTGTCTGTCCGGTGCAGCCGGGCTGACCTTTGCTTTGTCTTACTGTGTCATGACCGGCATGACCGGTTCATCGAAAAGAGCCCTGTTCATGTTTTTTTTCTTCGTGCTGTCCCAGGTATGCGGACGCTCTTATGATCTGCTGTCATCCGGCGGAGCGGCAGGGCTTCTGCTTTTGCTGGAAAGTCCGTTCAGATGTTTGGATGCAGGTTTTTTGATGTCCATGGGAGCGGTGATGGCCGCCGGTATTTACCGGGAAGTGCTGCCGGCAGGAAAACAGAAAACTTTCAGGGACAGACAGATCAGGCGATTTGTCTTCTGTATCGTGGTCCAGATCATTATGACGCCGGTTCTCTTATATTTTCAGTATGAATGCTATCCTTTATCTTTTATATTTAACTTTTTGATGCTTCCTCTCGTGACAGCGGGTTTTACGGCAGGATTCCTGAGTGCTTTTCTGCCGGTTTTCCTGTTTTCTGTCCCTGCGTCTGCTTTGTTTTCGCTTGTTGTGGCAGGGACAAGTCTGTCCCGCCGCCTGCCGGTTCAGAATCTCGTCCTTGGAAAACCTTCTTTCTTGTGGATCATCGTATTTTATATGGGACTCTGTCTGCTTTATAAGACTTTGAAGAAGAGCTCTTACCATAAATATGCCTGCCTGCTGGCATGCGGCTGCTTTTTGATCTTGGGAGTGCAGAAAAAGCAGGATAAGATTTCTTTTCTGGATGTGGGACAGGGAGACTGCATCGCCCTGTCGTTAAACCGGCAGGATATGATTCTGGTGGACGGCGGAAGTTCCTCCAAACAAGATGTGGGACAGTATATCATAGCACCCTATGTAAAATCACAGGGATATCAGGCGGTCAGCGCAGCAGTCATCACCCACCTGGATTCTGACCATTATTCGGGTATCAGAGAACTTCTGCCGTCGGGGATGATCAGGCGCCTTTATCTGCCCCGGGTAAAAAAAGATCATGCATATATGGAAATAGAAAAGGAAGCCCGACAATATCACGTTTCGGTCAGTTATCTGTCCATGGGGAGTAAGTTTTCAGGGACTGACTGGTCTATGGAATGTCTGCACCCCGGGCCGGATACCGGGCTGGAGAAAAATGCCGCTTCCCTTGTGTTTCGGCTGAAGGTACGGGGTTTGAGTGTTCTTCTGACAGGAGACCTGGAGAACGAGGGGGAAGAGATGCTTGTGCAGAGCGGGATACAGCATGCTGACATATTGAAGGTGGGACATCACGGATCTAAAAACGGCACAGGAGAGGAGCTGCTCCGTCAGCTCAGGCCAAAGATTGCCATCGTTTCCGCGGGGAAAAAGAACCGATACGGGCATCCCCACCGGGAGACGGTCAGAAGGCTGAACGATTCGGGGTGCAGTATCTATGAGACTTCCAGATCAGGAATGCTCTGGTTTTCCATGGAAAGAAAGCGGTGGTATTTAAATCCCAAACTTGATATAATGAAACAATGATGAAAAAGAAGAAAATAGCAGGTATTGTCCCATGTGCAGGGCTATCGAGGAGGATGGGGGCGTTTAAGCCGCTGCTTCCGTTTGGTGACGGAACCATCATAAGCGGTACGGTCAAAAGCCTTTTGAATGCCGGTGTCAGCAAGGTCATCGTGGTGGCAGGATACCGCGCAGATGAAATTGAAGAAGAACTGGCTTCTATGAGCGGGACAGAGATCATACATAATGACAATTTTGAGCACGGAGATATGATGGAATCCGTTCAGGTGGGGATAGCCAGGGCTCTGGCCTTTGACGGCATCACGGTGGTGCCGGGGGATATGCCGATGATTGCACAAAACACATATCAGAAGCTTTTTACATGGCTCGAAGCCTCAGAGGCCTCGGTCGTTATTCCGTCCAGAAACGGTCAGAGAATTCATCCTCCGGTGATTTCGAAGGAGTGTTTTCCATATCTTTTAAGATTCAGAGAAGGAGGAGGTCTCAGGCGGGCACTGCTCCATTTCCTGGAATCTACGGTTTTGGTTACGGTGGATGACGATCCCGGGTGCATGATGGATACGGATACACCGCAGGATTATGTGAGACTGATGGAATATTACGGCAGAGTGAGGAAAAGGCATGGAATTTCGGCAGATTGAAGCTTTTATAAATGTAGTAAAGTATCAGAGTTTTTCTAAGGCGGCAAAGATTATGTTTCTTTCCCAGCCCACAGTCAGTGCCCATGTGGTTTCGCTGGAACAGGAATTATCCTGCCGTCTGTTTAACCGGACGACGAAACGGGTGGAAGTCACGGCAGATGGGGAGAGATTATATGAGTATGCCAGGAAAATGCTGGAGTTAAGAGATCAAGTATATGATGAATTCATCCGGCCGAAAGGAGAGAGGCCTTCTCTCGTACTTGCCGGGGATTCGATTGCTCTCCAGTATGTCCTGCCTGATATCTTAAAGGATTTTAAGCAGCTCCACAGGGAGGCTGACATATCTCTTGTCCAGAAGAACAGTGTGGATACGGTCAAGATGTTACTTAAAAAAGAAGCTGATCTCGGATTTCTGGGGAAACATGAAAATGTGCCGGAACTTACCTTTATCCCTTACGGGACCGATCAGCAGGTGGTAATTGCGCCAAATCAGGAAAAGTACAGGAATCTGCTGGAAAATGGCTATTCGTTTCAGGAACTGCTCAGTGAACCTTTTATTTTAAGAGAACTCACAGATGATACGGAGGAAGATGAAGACCGATTTTTAGAAGAACAAGGTGTTGATTTGAGTAAGCTTCATGTGGCTGCAAAAATCCATGATAAGGAGATCATGAAACGTTCCGTCAGTATGGGAATGGGCATCGCCGTCATGCCGCTGAAAGCGGTGGAAGAAGAGGCAAAAAGGGGAAAGCTGCTGATGTTTCATCTGGACCCCGGGAAAGCCGGGAGAACCCTTTACCTGGCTTTCCGCAAAGAAGATGAAGAGCAGACCATGATTTTAGATTTTACGGCTCTGTGCAGAAAATATAATGGAAGAGAAAGGCTTTGATGATGAAAAGAGTTTTACAGCATATAAAAGAACAGAAGTATCAGAATCTATATTTATTTTATGGAAAAGAAAAATATCTGGTGGCCCAGACGCGGGATAAGTTAAAAGAGGCGCTGATTCCATCCGGGGATACGATGAATTACTCCTATTTTGAGGGAAAAAAGACGGACATTCCGGAAATTTTAGAACTGATACAAACCATGCCATTTTTTAATGATTACCGTCTTTTGGTGCTGGATCAGACAGAACTTGGGAAGAAAAGCAATGATGATTTTTTAAATGCGCTCAAGGAAATGCCGGAGACCACCATCCTTTTGATCATTGAAGATGATGTGGACAAAAGGTCAAAAATCTACAAATACATTAACAAAGAAGGATGTGCGGTGTCTTTTGAGACGCCGAAGGAAAAGGACCTGGTCCTGTGGGTTGCGCAGATGCTGAAAAAGGAACAAAAAAAAATGACCCAGAAAGATATTCAGCTGTTTCTCTATAAGACCGGGCAGGATATGTTTACAATCAAAAATGAGCTGGAGAAATTGATTTCCTATACGAAGGGCAGAGAGGTTATTGGGGCGGAAGATCTGGAGGCCCTGACCACAGCACAGACGACGAATCAGATTTTTGTCATGCTGGAAGCCATCGCAAAAAAGCAGCGGGATACCGTTTTAAAGCTCTATTATGATCTGATCGAGCTGAAGGAATCACCTTTCGGGATACTGGCTCTGCTGGTGAGACAGTGCAATCAGCTTTTACAGACACAGTCGCTTCTGAAAGCCGGAAAATCCCAGGGAGAAATGGCGAAAGAACTGAAAGTGCCCCCATTTGTAGCGGGAAAACTGAAGCAGCAGGTGCGGTTATTTAAGAGAGAAGAACTATATGAGATGATAAAAAAATGCGCAGCCACAGACGAAGGAATCAAGACCGGAAAAATTACGGACAGGATCGGAGTGGAACTGCTGCTCGTAGAATTCAGTAAGTAAGATTAAAGCGGGAAAGCCCGCTTCAAGATTTTAAGTAATAAAAAAAGAGCTGACGGTTAGCTCTTTTTTTATAGATTCATTTTGAAAATTAAGCTACAGAATTGACTGCTTTTGTCAGGCGGGAAACCTTTCTTGCAGCAGTGTTCTTGTGGAAAATTCCTTTGGATGCTGCTTTGTTGATCTCTGAGATACAAGCTGTTAATGCTTCGTTTGCAGCAGTTTTGTCTCCTGCGGCAACAGCTGCTTCTACATTTTTGATATATGTTTTTACTTTCGTTTTGATCGCTTTGTTTCTTTCAGTCTTTGTGTTGATTACAAGAATTCTCTTCTTTGCAGATTTGATATTTGCCAATGTGGGCACCTCCATATAATAATTGTACTTATCTTTTCGTTCGGTGTTTACTTCGAAGCGAGACACGGTTATAGCTTCTATAAACATACTCCTCTATTTTATAGAAGTCTGTCCGATCTGTCAATGCAAAAGTTCCTGTTTTTACATATTTTTTTGGATTCTTTTCATACTAAGGACAGGAAGAAAGGAGAATCAGGATGCAGAACAGAACAGACTTAGCGTTAGAACTAAAAGAAGAAGCGGAGGAGCAATCCAGTCTGAAGGGAGTTTCTATGAAGACGAGGATCGATGCCTCCAATGATATAAAAGAGACAAGAATTACGATTAAGGACAAAGAAGGAGAACAGATTCTTGGAAAGCCCATGGGACAGTATATTACTATTGAGACAAGAGATCTGTCATCAAATGACGGCAGCTATCATAAAGAAATGAGTGAGGCTTTGTATTTGAACTTAAAAGAAATGATTCCGCGGAATGCGAAAGTGTTTGTGGCAGGTCTTGGGAATTCTGAGGTTACGGCCGATTCCCTGGGGCCTAAGGTTGTCAATAATCTCTGGATTACCCGCCACCTGAAAAGAGAGGGTTATTTAAAGGATGCCATGGAACTCAGCGCTATCGCGCCGGGAGTCATGGCACAGACTGGAATTGAAACGTCAGAAGTGCTGGAAGCATTGGCCGAAAAGATCCAGCCGGATCTTTTGATTGCTGTGGATGCCCTGGCGGCAAGAAGTTCTTCCAGGCTTAACAAGACGATTCAGATCAGTGATACCGGAATCGCACCGGGATCCGGTGTGGGAAACCACAGAAATGAGATCACAGAAAGAACGATCGGAATCCCGGTCCTTGCCATAGGAGTTCCTACGGTCATTTCTGTTTCCGCCATCATCAGTGATATTGTGGGAAATGAGTCGGATAACGAAGATATTCTGGAAATGCTTGACGAGGACTTTACTTCTATGCATGTGACACCGAAAAATATTGACGAATCCATTAAAAGAATCAGTTACACAATTTCAGAGGGAATTAATCATTTACTGCATAATCATATAAAAGCTGAATAAAATGATGATATGGGAAAAAAGAGAAGAGCAGCGGGATGTGTCTTGCTTGCCGTCTTTCTTATCATGGGAATCCGTTATTTTTCCGGGCATCCGGACATGGTGTCCACGGCTGTCCAGAATTATTATCTTAAAGCAGTAAATGAGCTGATTCCGTCCTATCACAGCGGCGGACAGCCGATTTACGGATCAGTGCTGAATAAGATCATAACGACCTACCGGAATGACATTGTGCCGTCTATCTGTTACAGTGAAAATTATTCCGAGGTTAAAAGTTCTGATTTAGTAAAAAATCAGTTCTATGATCTGGAGGATAATGAACAGAGCGGAGTCCGGGTAGATGAAGTACCGGCAAAGAAGACCGTGTTCAACAGTAAAAAGTGGAACGATCCGAATTATTTAAGAAAATATATTTATCAGGTAGACAGCACTACGATGGTGACGAACAGTGAGATCAACGGAAAGGTTCTTTTAAATAAGGACCTTTCTCTGAAGAAATCAAAGCAGCCCCAGATTTTGATCTTTCACACTCACGGCAGTGAAGCTTATAAAGACAGCAGGAAAGGAGAAAAGTCAGACACTGTCATAGGAGCCGGAGATGTTCTTACAAAACTTCTTAGGGAACAATATGGGATCAATGTGATACATGACAGAGGGATCTATGATGTTAAAAACGGAAAGGAAGACCGGTCAAAAGCATATTATTATGCTGCGGCCTCTGTTGAGAGATATCTGAAAAAATATCCGAGTATCCAGGTGGTGATTGATCTGCACAGAGACGGAGTGAAGGAGAGTACAAAGCTTGTCTCTAAACAAAATGGAGTGGAAATGGCCCAGTTTATGTTTTTTAACGGCATCAGCCGGACTGCCAAAAATGGAGATATCAAATACCTTAAAAATCCAAACAAAAAGACGAATCTGGCATTCAGCCTGCAGCTTCAGGCGGAGGCAATGAAAAAATATCCGGGTCTTACCAGGAAGATTTACATCAAGGGATACCGTTACAATCTGCATTACAGAGGACGCAGTCTTCTGATCGAATTGGGCGCTCAAAACAACACGGTAAAGCAGGCTAAAAATGCAATGAAACCGCTGGCGGAAATTTTAAATGATGTGTTATACCCTTAGAGGACCTACATAAATATAAACAAAGAAAAAGGTTGAAATAGACTTTCAGCCTTTTTTTTGCTATACTAAATCGAATATGTTTATTTGCAACAGGAGGAAACTATGACAATCGATCAGAGTAAAATCCGCAATTTTTGTATTATTGCGCATATAGATCACGGTAAGTCCACATTGGCAGACCGTATCATTCAAAAAACAGGCACCCTGACTGACAGAGAGATGCAGGAACAGGTGCTGGACAATATGGATCTGGAGAGGGAACGCGGGATCACGATTAAATCACAGGCAGTCCGTATTGTATACAAGGCAGAGAACGGCGAGGAGTATATTTTCAATCTGATAGACACGCCGGGACATGTGGATTTCAACTATGAAGTTTCCAGGAGCCTGGCGGCATGCGAGGGAGCTGTCCTTGTGGTAGATGCCGCACAGGGCATTGAGGCGCAGACTTTGGCAAACGTTTATCTTGCTCTGGACCATGACCTGGAGATTATGCCGGTCATCAATAAGATCGATCTTCCGAGCGCAGATCCGGAAAGAGTAAAGACAGAAATTGAAGATGTCATCGGTATTGAAGCGGAGGATGCCCCCCTGATTTCGGCAAAAAACGGAATCAACATCGAGGACGTGCTGGAGCAGATCGTAATGAAGATTCCTGCGCCGTCCGGAGATCCTGAGGGACCGCTGCAGGGCTTGATCTTTGATAGTATTTATGATGCTTACAAGGGAGTCATTATCTTTGCAAGGATCAAAGAGGGCACGATCCGGCCGGGAACAAAGATGAAGATGATGGCATCCGATGCCGTGGCTGAGGTAGTGGAAGTCGGCATCTTCGGCGCGGGACAGTTCATTCCGTCGGAAGAACTCAGCGCCGGTATGGTAGGATATGTGACGGCCAGTCTTAAAAATGTCCAGGATACCACGGTCGGAGACACGATTACAGATGCAGACAATCCATGCAGCGAGCCGCTTCCGGGTTATAAAAAAGTAAACCCAATGGTATTCTGCGGGCTTTATCCGACCGACGGAGCAAAATATCCTGATCTTCGGGATGCCCTGGAAAAGTTACAGCTGAATGATGCTTCACTGCAGTTTGAGCCGGAGACATCAGTGGCGCTTGGATTCGGATTCCGCTGTGGATTCTTAGGGCTTTTGCACCTGGAGATCATCCAGGAGCGTTTGGAAAGGGAATACAATCTGGATCTGGTGACCACTGCACCGGGCGTTGTATACCGGGTATATAAGACTGACGGTACGATGATTGAGCTGACCAATCCGTCCAATCTTCCGGATCCATCCCAGATTGATTATATGGAAGAACCGATTGTTTCAGCAGAGATTATGGTCACATCCGACTATGTGGGAGCGATCATGGGACTGTGCCAGGAGCGCAGAGGCGTTTATATCGGAATGGAATATATCGAGGAAGGACGGGCTGTTTTAAGGTATGAACTTCCGCTCAATGAAATCATTTATGACTTTTTCGATGCCCTGAAATCACGCTCCAGAGGGTATGCATCTCTGGATTATGAGATGAAGGGATATCAGAGATCAGAGCTCGTGAAACTGGATATCCTGATCAACAAAGAAGAAGTAGATGCACTGTCCTTCATCGTTCATGCCGAGACGGCTTACGAGAGGGGAAGAAAAATGTGTTCCAAGCTGAAGGAAGAAATTCCAAGGCATTTATTTGAAATCCCTATACAGGCGGCAGTGGGCAGCAAGATCATTGCCAGGGAGACCGTAAAGGCTATGCGGAAAGATGTGCTGGCCAAGTGCTACGGCGGCGATATCTCCAGGAAAAGAAAACTTCTGGAGAAACAGAAACAGGGAAAGAAGCGGATGCGTCAGGTAGGCAATGTAGAAATTCCTCAGGAAGCATTCATGAGTGTGCTGAAATTAGATGAAGACTAGAGAACTTGAACTGTACCTTCATATACCGTTCTGCAAAAAAAAATGCAGTTACTGTGATTTCTGTTCGTTTCCGGCCGGAGATGATGAGATCAGCAGCTATATACGAAAGCTTCGGCAGGAAATTCTGCACTGGGGAAGGCTTCTTAAACGCCCGTCAGTGAGCACGGTATTTATCGGAGGAGGAACTCCTTCCCTGATTCCGGGAGCACAGATAGAATCTTTGATGAATACGGTCAGAGATTCTTTTTCCTGTGCAGAAAACATGGAGTGCACGATCGAAGCCAATCCCGGCACTGTCACAAGAGAAAAACTTTCGGCCTATCAAAACTGCGGGATCAACAGGATCAGTTTCGGACTTCAGAGCGCGAGGGAAGAAGAACTGAAGATTTTAGGCCGGATTCACACATTTGAGGACTTTGTCTCGGGATTTTATATGGCCCGGGACTGCGGATTCCAAAACATCAATGTAGATCTGATGAATGCGGTTCCTATGCAGACGATGGAGTCGATGGAACAGACCCTGTTAAAAACTGCAGAACTTGAGCCGGAACATCTCTCAGTTTACAGCCTGATCATCGAAGAAGGGACACCTTTTTATGATATGAAAGGGCTGGATGATCTCCTGCCGACGGAAGATGAGGACGCGGCCATGTATGAAAGGACGGAAAAGATCCTTCATACCTTAGGCTATGAAAGGTATGAGCTGTCAAACTATGCCAGACCGGGATATGAATGCAGACATAACTGCGGATATTGGACAGGGAAACCATACCTGGGATTTGGTTTGGCGGCGTCTTCTTATTTTAGGGGAAAACGCTTTACAAATCCGGCAGATATGGAAAAATACCTGTCAATAACAGATTTTAGCGGCATATTTGAAAAAGAAACAGAACTGACCAAAAAAGAAGAGATGGAAGAGTATATGTTTTTGGGGCTACGGATGACAAAAGGGATCTCAAAAACGGAATTTTCCAAGCGGTTCGGGACAGGTATCCTGGATGTTTACCGGGAACCTATCCAAGAACTCTCTGGAAAAGGCTTGTTAGAACAGGATGCCGAAAGAATCTGGATCCCGCAGCAGGCCTTGTTTTTAAGCAATCAGGTAATGATGGAGTTTCTTTTATAGATCCAGAAGTTTCTGAACGTTGATCTGTCCCCATCCCTGATGATTTCTCGGAGTGGAAAGCTTGTCACAATTGTACCGAAGTTTCATTTTTACATCTTTGTTCGTATAATACGGGTAACGCTCCAAAAGCAGGGCGATGGCCCCGGAAACTGCCGGTGTTGCCATGGAAGTGCCGCTCTTGATGCTGTGCCCTCCGTTCAGGCCGCAGGAATATATATTTGTTCCGGGAGCCACAACGTCCGGCTTCATGACGCAGGAAGAGGTAGGCCCTCTGCTGGAATAATTTTTTGCAAAGCGCTGAGAACCCATGGGACGGCTGGCATCGTCGCTGGAGCCTACGGTAATGATCTTGCGGCTGTTGCCCGGCGCTGTGATGGAATGATCTCTGGGGCCGTTATTTCCGCTGGCGATGCAGACGACCAGTCCGTCATCCCACAGCTGGTTGACCTGCTTCACAATCGCATTGGCAGCTTCGTCATTTCCGGAAGCAGGAGTGCCGATAGAAATATTTACAATCCGGATTCCATACTGTTTGTGAAAATGGTGGATCCAGGACAGGCCGTTTAAGAACGTGCGCTGATTCCCGTTTCCAAGCGCATCCAGAACCTTGAGGGAAATAATATGTGCTGCAGGTGCAATGCCGCAGCTTGCAGATGCGGCAATCCCCGCGATATGGGTCCCGTGTCCATTGTCATCATAAGGATATGATCTGTGGTGTACATAATCTATGAATCCGGCGATCCGCTGATCGGCCGGATAAAATTCTTTATGGGGATAGATACCGGTATCCAGGAAGGCAATCCCTATATTCTTCCCCAGGAAGCCATGTTTATGGGCGATATCCGCATGGATGATCTGTGATATTAGCTTCATAAAATATTGTCTCCTAATAAGTGTTATAGTATAGAATACGCCGGAAACACAGAAAAGCCAGAACATTTTGCGCAGGCTATTCCCACTGAAAGAATTTGGGGGATGCGAAGGTACAGATTACTGCGATGCAGACAATGGTCACAGCCGGAACAATCACACTGCCAAGCTCCTCTCCCAGAGAAGCGGCTTTCAGTAGCTTGATTCCCTGAGTCAGCGGCATGATATCTGCAGTTTTCTGCAGCACTTTGGGCATGACTTCATAGGGCAGCGTTGCGCCTGAAAAAATCAGCATCGGAAAGTACAGCAGACTTGCGGCGACACTCGCTATCTTAGTATTCGGAGCAATACCGCCTACCAGCATGCCGATGCTGAACATAGACACAATGACCAGGAGATAACATCCCAGAAAACTCAAAAAAGATCCGCGGAACTGATATCCAAAGAAAAGAACGGCTTCGGCATAGAGCAGGATCAGAGAAACAGCCGCATATAAAGTATAAATTGTCACCTGTACCGCTAAGATCATGGAAGGGCTGACCGGCGTAACCTTGTAGCGCTTTAAAATACCCTTGCTCCGATAATCAGAGACAACCAGCGGCAATCCCATCACACCTCCTGCACAGATGGATATGGTGGTGACGGCTCCGAACGACTGTTCCAGAAATGAGTATCCGGCACCGCCGAATGCGGGTCTGTCTCCATAAATAATTCCCATGACTGCCAGTACCGCAAGAGGCACACAGATTGCAAAAATAAACATATCCATTCCTCTCAGAGATAATTTTAATTCTGTTTTCAGCATTGTCTTAAAAGTTTTCATCAATTCATTCCTCCTCGTCTGTATACCAAAGATAAGCGTCTTCAAAATGATCAAAAGGACTCGATGCAACTGCCTCCGCCGCCGTACCGTAAAATATGATGTTTCCCTTTTTTAAAATACAGATGCAGTCACACAGGTTCTCGATCTCATCCATAAAATGGGACGTCAGGAAAATCGTCAGTCCATCTTCCTTGAGTGAGGAGAGTATATTCCACACTTGGCGTCTGGCCCTGGCGTCCAGACCGGTCGTCAGCTCGTCCAAAAAGACAACTTCAGGATTGGGTATGAGTGCGAGGATAATAAATAGTCTTTGTTTCTCGCCGCCGGATAAATCTTTGATCTGGCTTTTGGCTTTTTCGGAAATTCCAAACTTTTGCAGTAGTTTTTTCGGATCTGCGGATTCCTGATAGAGAGCAGCGGTAACTTCACAAAGTTCTGAGACGGTAATATTATCCTGATAAGCTGCCTCCTGAAATTGGACACCTACCTTTTGAAACAGCTGCTTTCTGGATGTCTGCGGATTCATTCCCAGAATGGATATGGTTCCGCTGTCTGCCGTCTTTGTACCTAAAATGCATTCAATCGTTGTGCTCTTGCCTGCGCCATTGGCCCCGATCAGGCCGAAAACTGTTCCGCGCTTTACGGATAAACTGATATTGTCTGCCGCAGGCGTTTTGTTGTAGGTTTTACATAATTTTTCTGCTTTGATCACTTCATTCATGAAGGATACCTCCTTGTTTTATTGTAAAAAAAGAATACCACCAACGAAAACATTGGTGGTAAAGTGGAGGGTTTAAGAAAATTGTTTTTTCATTCTTTTTAAGCTGCATATCATTTTCAAAACATTATTCTCGGCAGTCAGCAGAGAAGTAACCAGTTTGTCGCACACCGCAATAATTTCGTCATCTTTATTGGGAGTATCCAAAACTTCTTTGATATCAATCCCGGGATTTTTTGACAGGTGCCCAAGCAGACGCAGAATGGATTCCAAAGAATAATTTGCACACCTCAGGGAGCGAATGATTTTGAGCCTCTGTATATCCTGACTCGTATATATGCGGTATCCATTCTGCCTGCGTTTTACAGTCAAAAGGCCGTTCATTTCCCAATTTCTCAGAGCATCCATAGAAATGCCGAGATACCGGGAGACTTCCCTGCGTTTCATGGGATGGGTATGTTCCTGTGATCCGCCGGATAAAATCTCTGTTACGATTTCGACTGCCTCTTCGGCATTGGCTTGTTCCTTTCTGATCTGTGCCAGGTATTCTTCTGCCAATACCAGAGCCCTGGGAAAATCACAGGATGCCGCTGTTTTTACAATCCGGACAGCCTTTTTTCTCAGTCCGTTCTGCAGTACCTCCATTTGAAAAGCCAGCCGGGCCAGCCGGAACTGCTCAATATTAAGATCAGTAAAAATGCGGTATCCATTGCTCTGCCGTTCCGGTTTTGAGATCAGCCCTGCGTTTTCGTACAGCCGGACAGTATTGGGATGAATTCCTATGAGCTTTGCAACCTCAGATGTTTTATAAGTATTCATGTAAAAACCTCCATTCATGGCTCCAGCATAACACAGATCAGAAATATGGTGATATAGTGGAGGGTTTTGGACTCCGCGTTACAATTTTCTTACAGAATAAAAAATGACATTGGTTTGATGGTTCCCAATGTCATTTTTCGACTGATTTAATTAAATCCAATGAACTTCCGTGCTGCTTTGTAAGCTGCGATGACAACTTTCCGGCCTCCGTAGCCCGGGAGGTTTACGGCATTTCCAACAAGAGATCCCCGGATCTGACGGTATAGTTTTGTGTTTTTCGATTTCAGGTACTTCCAGAGTTCCTTCTTCATCTGAAGATGCTCCGGTATGCCGGATTTGATGGCAATGACAGATGATACCGTCATGATGATGCTCAGATAGTGTTTCATGTAGCGGTATAACGGCTTGTTTACCAGCTCAAAGCTGCTCATATAATCGATCATGGCTTTGGTGACAAAAAACTGCTGGTCGATCCGTTTGATCATATTGGCTTCATTGACAGACTGATCGTCCCTTCCGATGAAGTAGCGGTAAAAATTTACATCCAGATAGTAAATCGTCTTCACATATGGAAGCGGTTTGAAAACGTAAAGGTTGTCTACATAAAAAGTATGTTCCGGCAGGCACAGACGGCACTCATGGAGAAGAGAAGTACGGTAAATGACGGAATGCATGAGAATGTACTGACTCAGAGGAAAACGCTTTACATCATCCCAGGTAAAAATCTGTTCAACCGGGATCGTATGGCGGTAATGAATCACGGTTTTTCTCTTCACACCCTGTTTCTCATAGACATAGTTTGACATAAACATGTCTATAATGGTTCCCTGGCGGTAAAAGGTCTCTAATTGATTGAAGATTTCCTCATAGGCATGTTCGTTTACCCAGTCGTCACTGTCCACCACCTTAAAATAAATCCCTTTGGCATGAGCGATACCAGTGTTTACTGCACCGCCGTGGCCTTTGTTCTTTTGATGGATCGCCCGGCAGATACCGGGATATTTGTTTTCATATTCATCGGCGATCATGCCGGTATTGTCCGTGGAACCATCGTCTATGATGAGGATCTCAACTTTGTCTCCTCCGGTCAGCAATGTATCTATGCAGTGTCTCATATATTCCTGGGAATTATAACACGGCACAGCAAACGATATTAATTTCATTTTGTAACCTCCTAAAAATGGTACTTAGTCTATTATAACAAATTTTTGTAAAAATACCATGGCATTTTCACTCAGTTTCTTCTGACAGGGTCTCCCATTCTTCATAAAGGGTTTCCAGATGTTCCTCATTCCGGACTTTGGCAGCGGAGAGTTCCAGCAGTTTCTTTGTGTTGACTGCGTTCTCCGGCAGACACATTTCTTCGTCAAGCTTTGTGCTTTCCGCTTCCAGTTCCTCGATTTCCTGTTCTATTTTTTTCAGGCGGTTTTCTCTTTTCCGACGCTTTGCGTCTTCTTCCTTTTGCTTCTGCCAGCTCAGCTTCGTATCGGATACAGACTCAGTTTCAGCGTTCTGTACCTCTTTCGTGCCTTCCTTCTCCTTTTCGATAAGATAGTGCTGGTAGTCGCCCGGATAAGAGTGCAGACCGTCTTTCGGAGAGAGTTCCAAAATTCTTGTGGCTGTCTTGTTGATAAAATAGCGGTCGTGAGACACGTAAAGAACCGTGCCTGTGTACTGGGACAGGGCGGATTCCAGGATTTCTTTGGAGTGAATGTCCAGGTGGTTGGTAGGCTCATCAAGAATCAGAAAATTGGCATGGGAAAGCATAAGTTTCGCAAGAGATACCCGTCCCTTTTCACCGCCGCTTAAGGAAGAAACAAGTTTAAAGACATCTTCTCCTTTAAAAAGGAAAGCAGCCAGTGTATTTCTGATTTTTGTGTTGGTCAGTTCCGGAAAGGAATCAGATATCTCCTCGAAGATTGTCTTATCCGGATGCAGGTTGTCCTGTGCCTGATCGTAATATCCGATGGAAACTTGGGAACCGAGCTTAATCAGTCCTTTGTTTTTGGCAATTTGTTTGCAGATGATTTTTAACATCGTAGTCTTGCCGGTTCCGTTGGCGCCGATCAATGCCACGCGCTCACCGCGAAATATTTCAAAATTTATATCGGAAAACAGCATATGCGGCCCGAAACTTTTTTCCAGATGTTCCACCGTTAAGACATCGTTTCCGCTGATCACCGACGGTTCGATGGCAAAGCGCATTTTTCCGTCGACTTCCACAGGCTTTTCGATCACATCAATTTTGTTCAGCATCTTTTCACGGCTCTCGGCCCGGCGGATGGATTTTTCCCGGTTAAATTGTTTTAGTTTTTCAATGACCGCCTTCTGGTGACGGATCTCCTGCTGCTGGTTTTCGTACTCCTTCAAGCGGATTGCCTTTACCTGATCCCTTTTTTTAATAAAAGAAGTGTAGTTGCCGTCAAAGAGCATCGCGTGACCCGACTCAATCTCCATGACTTTGTTGACGATCTTGTCCAGGAAATACCGGTCATGGGAGACCAGGATGACAGCGCCCTCATAGTGGCTTAAATAGGTTTCCAGCCACTGGATCGAATCTACATCCAAATGGTTGGTAGGCTCATCCAGGAGAAGGATCTCTGGCTTCATCAGCAGGAGTTTTCCGAGAGCGACCCTTGTCTTTTGTCCTCCGGACAGAGTCTCGATTTTTTTTTGAAAATCTTCCTCTTGAAACCCGAGTCCTTTTAAGATTCCTGTGATCTCACTTTTATAAGCAAAACCGTTTTTCTGTTCAAATAAATGAGTGGCCCTGGTGTATTCCTCCATCTTTTCTTCGAGCTCTGTGCCGCTTAAATGCTTCATCATATGCTCCAGAGAGCGGAGTTTTTTGTCCAGTTCGATCACATCCTGTTTTATGGTCAAAAGCTCTTCATAAATGGTGCGGGAAGAAGTATGGTCCTGATGCTGTGCGAGATAGCCGATATCGGCGTCCTTCTTTTTGTGGATCTCCCCGTCATCGGGTGTCATCTGATCCATGATGATCTTGAGCAGGGTGGACTTTCCGGCACCGTTTAAGCCGATGACGGCAAGCCGGTCCTTTTCATTGATATGAAAGGAAATTCCTTTCAGGACTTCCTGGTCGACAAATGTTTTATGTATATTCTGACAAGATAAAACCATAGTGCACTCCTTCAAAATTTCTAAGCTGTAAAAATTCTTTATAAGCATAACATAATTTCTGAAAAAACGCACTGAAAAGTTTGACAGATATTAGACAATCTTATATAATTTATTTAATTTGAGTAGTTAATAAAATAAGTGGGAGGGTAATAATGTCATCAATGGATAAGAATATATCACCGGCAGTTATAAAGAGATTACCTAGATATTACCGTTATTTGGGGGCTTTGAAAGCAAAAAATATTACGAGGATCTCATCCAAAGAGCTGAGCGAGAGGATGAAAGTAACTGCATCCCAGATCCGGCAGGACCTGAATAATTTTGGAGGTTTCGGGCAGCAAGGATACGGCTACAATGTAGAAAATCTTTACGTGGAGATCGGAAAGATTCTGGGACTTGACAAAAGCAATCAGATGATCATCGTTGGTGCCGGCAATCTGGGGCAGGCATTGGCTAATTATCAGGATTTTAACAATAACAGCATTGGTTTTCAGGTGATTGCGCTGTTCGATGTGAATCCGAAGCTGATCGGCATCACGGTGCACGGAGTGGAAGTGCACGATATTGACGATATGGAAGAGTTTATAAAGAATCATGAGATCAAGATTGCAGCCCTCACGCTTCCGCAGGACCAGGCGCCGAAGATTGCCAAAGATCTTGTGTCGTGGGGCATCAAAGGATTTTGGAACTTTGCCCCTGTGGATCTCACGCTGCCGGACAGTGTGACCGTGGAGAATGTCCATTTGGCAGAAAGCCTCATGACGCTGACTTACAATATTCACAGCAGGGAAGACAGCGAAGGCGCGGAGTAAAGACGGGAGGAACGCCATGATTGTCGGTATAGGAACTGACCTGATAGAAATCGGGCGGGTACAGAAGATGGTGGAGAGAAAGAACCGCCTGAGCCGGATTTTTTCAGAAGAGGAACTGGCATGCGCAGGTTTAAACAGTACGACTCTTGCTGGTAATTTTGCAGTTAAAGAAGCCGTTTCCAAGGTATTTGGAACCGGCTTCTTCGGATTGGAGCCCTATGAGATCGGAGTGTTTCGGAATTCAAAAGGAGCACCTTATGTGAAACTCACAGGCAGAGCCGAAAAAATGGCATCAGATAGGAAGATTACGAAATTTCATGTGTCGGTTACGAACACAGGGGGGCTGGCACAGGCTTTTGTCATAGGAGAGTGTCTATGAAATATGTTTTAAAAAATCAGGAAATGCAGGATGTTGATAAGGAGACCATACAGAAGATAGGGATTCCTGGCCTGGTGCTGATGGAGAGGGCCAGCGAAAAAATTGCCCGAAGGCTCATGGAAACAGTCAGAAAAAATAACAGGATTCTTTCTGTGGCAGGATGCGGAAATAACGGGGGAGATGCGCTGGCTGCGGCCAGAATCCTTCTGGAAGAAGGGTATTCAGTGGATTTTACAGTCGTAGGGGATCTGTCTCAGGCATCCGCAGACTTAAAGACGCAGTACGATATCCTTGCACGGCTTGGATATGAGCAAAAAGAAGAGATAGATTATAAGGATTATGACTGGATTTTGGAAGGACTGTTTGGCGTAGGCCTTTCCAGAGAGGTATCGGGGACATACCGTACTGCTGTGGAAAGGATTAATGGAAGCGGAGCTAAAGTCATGTCAGTCGATATTTCCTCCGGAATCAGCGGGGATACGGGAAAAGTCCTTGGATGCGCCGTAAAATCAGACGCTACGGTGACCTTCGGCGGTCCCAAGGCAGGACATCTGCTCTATCCGGGAAAAGAATATGCGGGCCGGCTGTATGTAGAAAAGATCGGTTTCTTTGATTCTGTTTTGAAGAAACATGCAGGGGGCTTCACATACGATAGGAAAGATTTAGAAAGACTTCCGGGCCGTTTTGCGGATTCTCACAAGGGCACCTACGGAAAAGTCCTGATCATAGCAGGAAATGAGACGATGTCTGGGGCTGCTTATTTTTCGGCAAAGAGTGCCCTGCGCATGGGCAGCGGACTGGTAAAGGTGATTTCCTGCGAAGCCAACCGTCCGATTCTGCAGTCCATGCTTCCGGAAGTGCTGTTCGGGACATATGAGGATGTAAAAGATGCCCTCGAATGGTGTGACTGTATCTTATTCGGACCCGGAATGGGAGTCTCAGAGCGGACCAAAGAATTATTAGAAGAAGTTTTACAGCGCGGAACAAAGCCTCTTTTGCTGGATGCGGACGGCCTGAATACGGTCAGCCGTTATGGAATGGAGATCGATCATCCGGGAGGGTGCGTTTTCACACCGCATCTTCTGGAAGCTGCAAGGCTCCTTGGAATATCCGCAGAGCAGGTGAAAGAAACTCTGACGGATGCGGGACAGAAGCTTTCGGACAGATTCCGCGCCACTGTTGTGCTGAAAGATGCGGCAACGCTTGTAGTGTCAGGCAGCCGGCCTGTTTATTATAACAGCAGCGGAAACAATGGAATGGCCACAGGGGGGAGCGGCGATGTCTTAAGCGGCATGATCGCAAGCCTCCTAGGGAGAGGCATGGAATGTTCTGAGGCTGCCGCCCTTGGTGTCTATATCCATGGGCTTGCAGGAGACCATGCCGCAGAAATTTTTGGACACAACAGCATGCTGGCATCAGACATCATTGAGTCAATCAGCAGTATTTTAGGAGGAATCAGCGATGAATCAGTATTATAGGGTATACGCAGCCATTGATCTGGATGCGGTCTGCCATAATATCAGTGAGATAAAAAAACTTGTGGGGCCGGATACAAAGATTATGCCGGTGATCAAAGCCGACGGCTACGGACACGGGGCGGTCCCGGTGGCGAAGGCATTGAATAAGATCGGCGTCGACGGTTTTGCGGTGGCGATCATTGAGGAAGGGATCGCTCTGAGAAAACAGGGAATCACAAAACCGATCCTAATTCTCGGATATACTTCGGAATATCAGTATGCTTCATTGATCCAGCATGAAATTGAACAGACGGTATTTTCTTATGAGATGGCGGAGGCGATCTCTAAATTTGCAGTTACAATGAAGAAGGACGCCAGGATACATATCAAAGTGGATACCGGAATGAACCGGATTGGTTTTAAGCCCACGGAGGAATCGGTCGGGCAGGTACAGCGTATTCAAAAACTTCCTAATATTAAAATTCAGGGAATTTTTACACACTTTGCATGTGCGGACGAGAAGGACAAGACATCGGCCAGACATCAGAAGGAACTGTTTGATCAGTTTGTCTCAAAGATTGAGGAAAAAGGGATCGAGATCCCGGTCAAGCACGTCTCCAACAGCGCAGCCATTATGGACCTCCGTGAATGCCGTATGGATATGGTCCGTTCCGGCATCATCACCTATGGGCTGTATCCCTCCGAGGAAGTGGATAAATCAGCCATTGATTTAAAGCCGGCACTTTCCCTGATCAGTCATGTGATCCATGTAAAAGAAGTGGGGCCGGGAGAAGGAGTCAGCTATGGCTCCACGTTCGTTACGGACAGAAAGACCAGAATCGCGACGATACCGGTAGGTTACGCTGACGGCTATCCGAGGGCCTTGTCTTCCAGGGGAAGGGTCATAATCCGGGGACAGTATGCGCCGATCATAGGAAGGATCTGTATGGATCAGTTCATGGTGGACGTGACCGATATTGAAGGAGTCAGCGTCATGGACCGGGTTACCCTGGTAGGGACAGAGGGAGATAAAAACATTTCGGTGGAAGAGGCGGCAGATCTGGCAGGTTCCTTTAACTATGAATTTGTCTGCGGGATCGGAAAAAGAGTTCCAAGAGTATACTTTCAGGACGGGAAGGCAAAAGAGGCAGTGGACTATCTGGAAGACTGAGAAATTCTAAAGCCGGACGAAAATCGTCTGGAAAATAGGATTAAGTTGAATACTTCTGAAAGAAATGTCAATACTCTTCATAAACTATTATGAAAGAGATGGAGAGTGATTAGGCTTATGGTAATTAAGCGAGGAGATATTTTTTATGCAGACTTGAGGCCTGTTGTCGGCTCAGAGCAGGGAGGCGTCCGCCCGGTCATTATTTTGCAGAACGACGCGGGCAACCGATACAGTCCCACGGTCATCTGCGCAGCGATCACGAGCAAGATGAACAAGGCAAAACTTCCGACCCATGTGCCGGTGGACTGCAGGAAATGCCAGTTGGAAAAAGATTCGGTCATTTTGCTGGAACAGATCAGGACGATCGATAAAAGCCGGCTGAGAGAAAAGGTCTGTCATCTGAACAGTTCTATATTGGAGAAAGTTGACAAGGCATTAAAGATCAGTTTAAGTCTTGATACATAGATGGACAGATTGACCTTTTCTTCGTAAAATGGTATATTTTATTACGACTGATGAATAAAGGAGATGTATATGGAAGATTTAAGTGCCGCGATGATCCTGATACCGCTGCTTACATTGGTATTAGGTGCCGTCTTCGGCTACATAATTGGAACGAAACGCAAAAATAAGCCCAAGGGTAAGCAGACCGACCAGACAGAGCGGGAAGCGGATGACGATAATGACAATGAATATGAGGAAGAGATCATGAACATTGTCAACCAGGGGCATGAGCAGGGGGCTATTTTGGAAGATGAAGCCAAGATGATCACCAATATTTTTGAGTTCGGAGACAAAGATGTAACCGATGTCATGACTTCCAGAAAGAAGATCGATGGGATCGACTGCACCATGTCTTTGGAAGAAGCCCTTCATTTTATGCTGGATGAGCCATATTCAAGATTTCCTCTCTATGAGGAGGATATCGATCATATCATTGGTGTTCTGTATCTCAAGGATGTGATTGACGCCTATATAAATAATAAAGACCTGGAACTCTATGAGATTGCCAGGGAGCCGTTCTATGTTCACCAGACCATGAATCTGTCTGTGCTGTTTCAGGAAATGCAGACAAAAAAGATCCATATGGCGATCGTTGTGGACGAATACAGTCAGACAGAAGGTATTGTCTCCATGGAAGATATGCTGGAAGTGATCGTTGGAAATATCCTCGATGAGTATGATGTGGAAGACAGGGAGATCACAAAGCTTGGCTGGGCCGATATTTTCCTGATGCGGGGAAGCACGAGACTGGAAAAGATCGAAGAAGTATTAGACATCGAGTTTGATGTAGAAGAGATTGAAACGCTGAGCGGATTTTTGGTAGACCAGCTGGGTCATCTTCCGGAACAGGGAGAAGAAGTAGAGATTATTTATGAAGGATGGTCTTTTAAATCCGTGGATATTCACGACAATGTGATCAAACAGGTAAAAGTGGAGAAAAAGCGTACAAAAAAAGAAGAAAATGATTCAGAGAAGGAGTAAATACAGTTATGTCAGGACATAGTAAATTTGCGAATATTAAACACAAAAAAGAAAAAAATGACGCGAAAAAAGGCAAGATCTTTACCAAACTCGGAAGAGAGATTGCTGTGGCGGTAAAAGAAGGCGGGGCGGACCCGGAAAATAACAGCCGGCTCCGCGATATTGTCGCTAAGGCAAAGGCCAACAATATGCCCAATGACACCATTGACCGAAGCATTAAAAAAGCTGCAGGCGATGCAAATGCCGTCAACTACGAGTCTATTACATATGAAGGATACGGCCCGAGCGGAGTCGCGATTATTGTAGAAGCTCTGACAGACAACAAAAACAGGACGGCTTCCAATGTCCGGAGTGCTTTTACAAAGGGAAGCGGAAGCATTGGAACACCTGGATGTGTCTCCTACAATTTTGAGAAAAAGGGACAGATCATTATCGCAAAAGAGGACTGTCAGATGGATGAGGATGATCTTATGATGACTGCGCTGGATGCGGGAGCAGAGGATTTTGCGGCAGAGGAAGACAGCTATGAGATCGTTACGGACCCGGATGATTTTTCTAAAGTCAGGGAGGCCCTGGAAGCGGAATCCATCGAGATGGCCAGTGCAGAAGTTACCATGATTCCGAACACTATGGTAGAGCTTGCTTCTGAGGATGATATCAAGAATCTGCAGAAGACGCTGGATTTGCTGGAAGAAGACGATGACGTCCAGGATGTCTGGCATAACTGGGACGAATAGACTGTACAGACCAAATAGAGACCCTTCATCATGTATTTATGCCATGATGAAGGGTCTTTTTATGATATAATGAAACAATAATAAAAGAACAATATATCATGCAGATACTGTCTGTTTACAGACAGAAAGGAGAGAGGATTTATGCGGAAAAATGGACATTTTCTGATTCTGGCAGCAATGATACTTATGATGGGTACCTCGCTGCACAATCCAGGAAATTTTTATGAAAGAACGAACAGAAGTGATTGTTTTACCAATGATACGGAGATTTCCAGTGTCAGGTATAAGTCTAATAAGCATAAATATCACAGTATTTTTCAGATGGGACTGGCCGGACCGGGGCTGACGGCATGGAATTATGCAACCGGAAAGGGAGTGAATGTTGCGGTCATGGACGGCGGTTTTGACGTGAATGATAAAGAATTGAAAGGAAATATAAAAGGCTGCTACAATGCAGTTACAAAACGGGAAGGAAAAGGACAGATTACGAAATACAGCCATGGAACTTCTGTGGCAAAAATATTGGGAGCCGCAGGCAACAATCGGTATGCCGGCGCTGGAGTTGCATATAATGTGAATCTGTATCTGATACAGGTAGATGCAAATGGTTCACAGTCATCCTATTCAAAATCAGTGATGGAAGGTATTCGTTATGCTGCTAATAAAAAATGCAGGGTAATCAGCATGAGTCTTAGTGATACTATATATGATGCTAAGATGGAAGCAGCGATAAATGAAGCATATTCCAAATCTAAAAATAGTATATTATTTGCTGCCTCAGCAGGCAACAAAGGAAAAGAGGAATACCGCTATCCGTCGTCCTATCGGAATGTACTGTCTGTCTCTGCCCTGAACTATTCTTCCAATACCCGGAAATACACGGCTGCCGCATCAACCTATAATAACCGGGTTGACATTTCTGCACCGGGAGGTACGACCAGTGCGGCGACACCGTATGCAGCAGGGGTGGCGGCGCTGATCTTTCAAGCCAATCCGTCCCTGACGGCAAAAGAATGTGCAGATATTATTACATCCACGGCAATGGACGCAGGAAGCAAAGGGTATGATAAGCACTACGGATATGGAATTATTCAGCCTCTGACGGCTGTGCAGAAAGCAAAGTACGGAAGAAGTTATATCCCACGGAAGATTTCAGGGACGTCATCTTACAAGAAGTCCTATGGGACGAAGCCGTTTACCCTTAATGCTAAAATTGCGGGCTCCGGGAGTTTGTCTTATAAATCTGGCAATGCCAAAGTGGCTTCTGTCAACGGCAGCGGAAAGGTGACCATCAGGGGAACCGGCAGGGCTGTGATCAAAGCATCTGTTCCTAAATCAGGTATTTACAGCAGTGCTTCTAAAAATATCACGATCAATGTTTCTCTGAAGCGCCCTTCACTCAGCATTAAGAATATAAAAAAGAAGAAATTAAGTCTCAGCTGGAAAAAGGAAAAAAGAGCAAGCGGTTATGAGATCTATATAGCGCCCAATTCAAAATTTAAGAAATATAAAAAATATATGATAAAGAAAAGCCAGATAAAGAAAACGGTTTCCAGGCTGAAAAAGAACAAAAAATATTGGGTCCGCATGCGGTCTTATAAGACAGCCGGAGGCAGGAAAATTTACAGCAGTTACAGCAAAGTGAAGACAATAAAAATCAGAAAGTAAACTTTGTATGGATTTTGATCTCCTATGAGATACTAATAACCTTAATCCTTTGGGATTCAATGAAAGAAGACAGGACAAAATTCCTTTGTGAACATCCTGTGATTTTTTCTAAAATAACTATAAAATCTATTGATTTTATAACTGCTTAAAGATATAATGCATGATATTGTAAAGAAAAGATAAACTTTTTGAAGAGGAAGGGATGACTTATGTTTCCGATGTATGGATTTTTTGATCCGACTTATATTTTGATCATAATAGGTGTTATTATTACGCTTGCGGCATCTGCTAAGATGAATTCGGCTTTTAGGAGGTACTCAAAGGTACGCAGCCATTCAGGGCTGACTGGGGCACAGGCGGCTGCGAAAATTTTGAATTATGCAGGAATCTATGATGTAGTAGTAGAGCGTGTATCCGGCAATTTGACCGATCACTACGATCCAAGAAGCAAGGTATTGAGACTGTCTGACGCTACTTATAATGCCACATCAGTAGCAGCTATCGGCGTAGCGGCCCACGAGTGCGGTCATGCTATGCAGGACAAAGAAGCTTATGCACCGCTCAAACTCCGCGGAAGTCTTGTACCGGTAGCGAATATCGGTTCTAATCTTTCCTGGATTTTCATTATTTTGGGTATCATTATGGGGGCCAATCAGACACTCCTGAATATTGGGATACTCCTGTTTTCATTGGCCGTAATTTTCCAGTTAGTAACTCTCCCGGTAGAGTTCAATGCATCCAGTCGTGCGCTGAGAGTATTGAAAGACTCTGCGATGATGTATGAAGATGAAGTGGAAGACACAAGAAAGGTATTGTCTGCGGCAGCATTGACCTATGTAGCTTCTGCGGCAGCAGCTATTTTGAGTTTGTTGCGTCTGGTGATTTTATTTGGCGGCGGCAGGGACGATTAAAAATTTAGTGAGCTTTTTTAAATAGGCGGGGATCTGAAATAAGTACTTATTTCAGATCCTTATTTTTGTTTTTGGGAAATGACGTATGAGTTTTTCTCCATTATCTCCAGTCGGCTCTTAACAGGTCTCCTTCCGACAATAGAGAAAAACTATCGCAGGTGGCACCTTTGGAGTGGACAGCCGGGAGAAATAAACCCGGCTGTTTTCTTTTGTTTCGGAAAAAGGCCGGGTGCACGGATCACGAAAAGCAAAACTTGTCAACCGGATAAAGAAAGCTTAAAATAGTGAAGAATGAGTATTCAGGAAGAGAAAGGATGAGTGACATGTCTGTAACAGAGGTCAGAAATTATTTAAATGAATTTAATAGGGCTGACAGAGTGAGAGAGTTTGAAGCTTCCAGCGCTACGGTAGAACTGGCGGCAAAAGCCCTGGGTGTGGAAGAAGCGAGAATCGCCAAGACGTTATCCTTCTACGGGCCGGACGGGAGCTGTATCCTTGTGGTAACCGCCGGAGACGTAAAGATCGACAATAAAAAATATAAAACGATGTTCGGATTAAAGGCAAAGATGCTGAGAGGAGATGATGTAAAAACGCTTACCGGACATGAGAGGGGCGGCGTCTGCCCGTTTGCAAATCCGGAGGGGACAAAAGTATATTTAGATGAGTCACTGAAGCGCTTTGAGACAGTTTTTCCGGCATGCGGCAGCTCAAATTCTGCGATTGAGCTCAAACCCGAAGAACTCTTTGAATATGCAAAGGCCGTAAAGTGGGTGGATGTGACAAAGGCCGAGGGAGACGGGAAATGAACGTAAAGGTTATCTGTGTAGGAAAGATAAAAGAGCCATATGTAAGAAAACTGATTGAGCGCTGTGTAAAAGTACTGAACAGGAGCTGCCGTCTGGAGATTATTGAGCTGAAAGATGAAAAAACACCTGACGGCGCCAGTGAGAAAGAGGAGGATCGCATCCGGAAAATCGAGGGCGAGAGGATCTTAAAGCGGATTCCAGCAGGAAGTATTGTGATTCCGCTTTGTATTGACGGAAAACAAATGACTTCCGATGAACTCAGGCATAAGTGGGAAAAATGGAACAGGCAGAGGGATACGGAGGTTGCGTTTGTCATCGGAGGATCTCTGGGTCTCTGCAGTGCGGTCCAGAGGAAGGGGGCTTTTAAGCTGAGCTTCAGTGCAATGACATTTCCGCATCAGCTGATGCGGCTGATCCTTCTGGAGCAGCTCGTATACGCGGCAGGGAGGAAGGAGGAGTGATGGAGTCAATATTGATCATAGAGGACAATCAGGATGTCAGCCGGATGCTGTCAGAATTTCTCTCGGAGTCCGGCTATCAGCCGGAGGCAGCTTTTTCAGGAACGGACGGGCTTATAAAGCTGAGAGAAAAGAGCTATGACCTGGTACTCCTGGATCTGATGCTGCCCTATAAAAGCGGAGATCAGGTTTTGAGGGAACTGAGAGGATTTTCGAATATTCCGGTGATCGTTATTTCGGCAAAGGACATAGTAGGAACAAAGATCGATCTCTTAAAGCTGGGGGCCGACGACTATATTACGAAGCCTTTTGACCTGGGAGAGGTAGAGGCCAGGGTCCTGTCGAATTTAAGGCGGCAGAGTTCTTCCAAAGTCAAAGAACAGACACTTCAGTATAGAGACCTGGTACTGTCAAAAGATGCAAAGAGTGTACTGCTGGGAGGACAGGATCTGGAACTTACCGCAAAGGAATACGCGATCCTTCAGCTGCTGATGGAGCACCCGAAGAAGGTCTACACAAAAGCAAATTTATACGAGACGGTATGGGAAGATGAATATTTGGGGGATGACAACGCAGTAAAAACTCATATAAGCAATCTAAGAAATAAATTAAAAAAGGCCAGTCCCTTAGAACAGTATATTGAAACGGTGTGGGGCATTGGATATCGGATGTACAAGGAATAAACCCACAAATTCTTTACCATTGATCGTATGAACTTAACCTTTTCTTTACGATTGACAGATATACTGTACTTACAAAAGGAAAGGACAGGTGAGAAACATGAATTATGTATTGGAGACAGAAAATCTGACGAAAGATTTCGGCAGTTTTCGTGCACTTGACCGGGTCTCAGTAAAACTTGAGTCTGGGAAAATTTATGGGCTGATCGGCCGGAACGGAGCCGGAAAGACCACACTGATGCGGCTTGTGGCAGGGCTCAGCTTCCCATCAGGAGGAAGTATCTCTTTGTTTGGACGCGGGGGCGAAAAAGCCCTGCAGGAGGAGCGGAAGCGGATCGGCTGTATGATCGAATATCCGGGTATTATCGGAAACATGAATGCAAAAGAGAACCTGAGAGTACGCAGAGTTTTAAAGGGAATACCAAACGAGGAAACTGAAGATGAACTGCTTAAACTGGCAGGTCTTTCTAAGGCAGGAAAGAAAAAAGCAAAGGATTTTTCTCTGGGTATGAAGCAGAGACTGGGTATCGCAGATGCACTGATCGGCACTCCGGAACTGCTCATCTTAGATGAACCCGTTAATGGTCTGGACCCGCTCGGCGTAGTGGAAATCCGCCGCCTTCTGATAAAACTGTGCCGGGAAAATCATATAACGATCCTGATTTCCAGCCATAATCTGCCGGAACTCTACCAGACGGTTACAGATTATATTATCATCCACGAAGGAAGAGTAGTAAAAACTCTGAACCAGGAAGAACTGGAAGAAAAATGTAAGCGTCATATCAGGGTCCGGTGTGCGGACACATCTAAGCTGGCTGCGGTTTTGGAAGAGAGCCTTCATACCTCAAACTATAAGGTGATGCCGGACGGTTCTGTAAAGCTGTATGATTACCTGGACCGGCAGGAAAAGGTCGCGGAAACATTATATCAGAACGGATTGACAGTGAAGGGATTTTCCGTAGAAGGTGATAGTTTGGAAAATTATTTTGTATCTGTGATAGGGGGCGGTCAGGATGATGAATGTTTTAAGGGCTGATATGCTAAAGTTTAAAAAATCAATGGCTTTAAAAGTAATATTTTTGATTTCTGGGGCAGGAGCAGTCCTCATGGTGATCGTGGCCCGTCTGTTCAGGGACGGTACTCTTGGCATGAACGCCGCCGGCAATGCCTCTTTTCTGGCAGATCCTCAGATGGTGGCCCTATTGGGAACCGTGGCCGCGGGAATGTTTCTCTGCGGAGATTTTGAAAATAAGACCGTTCAGGATGCAGTGTCCGGAGGCATCGGAAGGAGTCAGCTGGTTCTGGGGAAAGCATTTTCTTTTTTTTTGATTATTTTTCTATTGATTCTTCCGTACTTCGCTGTTACGGCCGCGTCATTTTTTATAGACAGCCAGTATCAGCTGTATATCCCGTCTGTGTTTCTCACGTTGATTTGCAGAGAATCGGGAACTGCACTCACACTGTATTCTGCACTTAAAATTCTTGGGATCACGGCGTCGGTATGTGTGGTCTACGCGGGACAGCTGAGCATCTGCCTTCCTCTGGCGTTTATTTTCCGCAGGCCGGTGCCGGTCATCGGGATCGGATATCTGGTCTCAATGGCCTGTGGAATGCTTCAGGCAGGAGGAAACAAAGTATTTGAAAAAATGATTAGTCTGACGCCGTTTCATCTTGAAAATTTAACCCGGCTTTCTATGGACGCAGAACCGGAAATGTTTTTGAAGAGTGTCGGAACCGGAGCCGGCTTTGCCATCCTGATGATCCTGGCGGCCATGTTCATTTTCAGGAGAGCCGAGATAAAATAAACAAACAGGAGATATACAGATGGTTTTTATATTGTCAGCGGTGATTTTGTTTCTGGCTGGATATGTGATTTTACTCCGGAAACAGATCAATCAAATAACCCGTCAGCTGGAAAAACGCAGAGAAGAGAATACGAGACAGCCAATAAGCCTGGAATTCATAGACTCCGGGCTTACAAGACTTGCGGGAAATATGAACCGGTGTTTAAAAAGTGAGGAAAAACTGCGGGAGGAAACTGTGAGCAGGGAAAAAGAGCAGAAGGAAATGATAGCCGACTTATCCCATGATCTCAGAACACCTTTGACGGCAATCAAGGGATACCAGCAGCTGCTCATGGCAACACTAGCGGAGGAAGGACAGAGACAAAGACTCCGGACCGCCCAGAAACATGCGGATGAACTGGGAAAGATGATCGAACAATTTTTTGAGTATTCTCTTTATTCTTATAAGCAGTCAGAGCCAAAATATGAACGGATCAACCTGGGAGCCCTGATTGCCGAATGCGTTGCGGAAATGGTTCCGCTGCTGGAAGAACATGAACTTTCCATCCGAATGGAGGAGACAGATCCGGTTTATGCAAAAGCGGATAGGGAAATGCTCATCAGAATTATTCAGAATTTGATCCGTAATTGTCTTGCTTATGCAGATTCCAATGCTGTGGTCAGAGTTGAAAAAACGAAAAGAGCGGTTTTTTCCTTTGGAAACCAAACAACGGCAACAGCAGACCCGGATCGTCTGTTTGACCGGTTTTACAGGGAAGACCGATCAACAAGCCGGCCTGGAGGTATGGGCCTTGCTATTGTAAAACTTTTGGCTGAACAGATGGGGGGAACTGCCAGGGCAGGAAAAAAGGAAGGCTGGCTGTGGATCTATGTCGAACTTCCTTCTGACGGATGATACTTGTTCCATTCATCCAGGATATAACGATTCCACAGTTTATAAAATTGAAAGCCGCGTGCAGCAAACCCGGCGAAAAATATAAGGACTGCAGTGGCGGATGCGTACCGGAATCCTGCAAATGACAAGGCATACCACATAAAAACCGTCGACAGCAATGCCGATACGGTGTAAAGAAAAGCAGCGTATGTCTTGATCTGTTTTTTCGACAGACCGAAAATAAACCAGATCCATCTGCTTGGAGCAAAGCATAAAGCTCTGTCTTTCATCAAAAAGATCAAAAAAAGAAGTCCCAGTGCGGCCGCTTTTGTGATTAAGGATTTCACGCCTATAATGATAAGAAATAGAATTAATTTCATGTCTTACTCCTCTTCATTTTCTGCCTGTATCATGATCTGTGTAATGTATTCGTCTGCACTGGAAATCACAAAATCATTGAGCCCGGTTTCATATGCGTATCCCGTTAGTGTTAAATGGTGTTTTTCTGCAAATGCTATGATTTCCTCATAGAATTCCGGAAGGCCGTCCCAATCACCCGTAAAAAATCCGCATATATAAGTTCCGCCCGGTTTTTTAAATATATCGTTGCTACTGTTCTTTGGTGCCGGAGTAAAAAGACCGTCATAGGAATCGAACTTCCTTTGCTTAATCTTTTCAGTGGAGATAAAACTTCCAATGCCCATAATAAAGTCTTTCGTGTCCCAGAAATTTTTAATCTGAGCGTATATTTGTTCAATATCCTCATCACCAAAAGCAAAAGAGATCCTTTGGTGATATTCTTCTTCACACTCTATGATCCTGATTTCTCTGTTTTTTATCTGACTGCATAATTCCAGCTGTTTCTTTTTCATAAGAAGAATTTGTCTGCTTTTTTTCAGCCGCCTGATCTCACAGCCGATCTCTTTTAGTTTTGTGTCTGCAATACGTAAAAAATCTGCTTGGTTCGGATGGTTCAGATATTCTTTTATTTCTTTAATGCTCATATTTAATTCTTTCAGCATACGGATATATTCTAATTGAATACTCTGTGAGTCATCATAGTATCTGTAATTGTTATCTCCTTTATAGTGCGGTGAGAACAGACCGATCGTATCATAATAGTGCAGAGTCCGTTTGTTGAGTCCGTGGATTTTTGCAAACTGTGAAGTTGTCAGCTTTATTGAGCGGCGATTCATGATAGTTCCTCCTTGACATTACACTTACTGAATACTTTAAGGTAATTATATACCAATCAGTTTTATTAGAATAGGAGGAATCAGATGAAAAAGCAAATCAGGGTAAGGGAATATCGGGACAGAGACAGCAGAGCGTTGGAGAACATTATCAGAGAAGCATGGAAATACGATGAACTTACAGGGCCTGCGACAGCATCTAAATTGGCAAAAGTTTTTCTTTACAGCTGCCTCTGCAGCCAGACTTTTGCACAAGTAGCCCTGGCAGATGGAATGCCGGTCGGGGTAATTATGGGGAAAAATCTGAATAAACACAAATGTCCGTTTAAATACCGTGTGAAGCAGATTACATCCATACTCTCTCTGCTGTTATCCGGAGAGGGAAGACAGGTGATTAAGATGTTTGGATGTATAAGCGGGATAGATAAAAAATTATTAAAGGACAGTGGGAAGAATTATCAGGGAGAGATTACGTTTTTTGCTGTTGATTCTGAATTTCGGGGCCGTGGAGTCGGAAAAGTATTGTTCCAAAATATAAAAACCTATATGAAACATGAAGAAATTCAAAATTATTATTTGTTTACAGACACAAGCTGTAATTTCGGATTTTATGAACATCAGGGTATGAACCGGTGCAGGGAACATACCCATATTTTCACTGTCCGCAGCAGGCCTGCCAAAATGAAATTCTTTTTATTTGAACAGGAAGACAAACGCATGGTCTGAACTCTAATTGTCCATACATTCCTCAAACATCCGGTAGATTTTTGGATGTTCTTTCTTTACATTGACCGGCACCAGGTCTTTGCTGACCATCCCGTGAGAAGTGGTGCCGGTGGCGATCAGGACACGGGGATTTTCCCGGATGACTTCATAGGAGAATTCCAGGCGCACCGGTGTAAGCCTTGTCAGTTTTATATGGATGGAAAGTTCGTCTTCATAAAAAGCGGCCTGTTTATACCTGACCGTAAGGCCGGTAAGTGGAGTGATAATGCCGGCTTTTTCCACGTCTGAATAGCTGATTCCTGAGGCCTTAATAAAATCAGTTCTTGCTACCTCAAACCAGACAGGATAGTTGCTGTGATGGGCAATCCCCATCTGATCAGTTTCCGCGTATCTTACAACGATTTTTGATGTGTACATAAAATCATCCTTTCTTAGCTTTGTCAATTCTATCAGTATATAATAAAACATCCTGACATGTCTAACCCATCTTTGCGGGAATCGTTGAATTTCTTAGATTTATATTGTATCATAAAAGAAACAGAAAGCAGGGAGAGCTTCTATGAAAAACAGGCTGAGAGACAACAGAGGATACACATTGGTAGAGCTGATGGCGGTGCTGGTTATTTTCGCCATTCTTCTGGCTATCGCCGGAGGAGGGATTGCAGCCTATCAGAAGCACTCTGCGTTTAAAAAGAACAATGAATATGCACAGACGATCTTCACGGCACTTCAGTCTTCCATGGCCCATGCAAAAGCAGGCGGAAGTCTGGATGAACTGTCCAAAGAACTTTCGGGTTCAGAGTATAAAGATAACCGCCTGAATGGGAAAATGATCGACGAAGGCGCTCCGGTTCCCGACGATGCTGAGGGCATGTATTATTTTTTCTTTCAAAAAGGCGAAAAAAGGACGGATTACGAAGGGGCTAAAAAGACGGTATATGAGATGATTGCGCCGTATATATATGACGCAGATGTATTGAATGCGTCTTTTTGCGTCGAGTTTGACCCCGACGAAGGGACGGCTCTGGGAGTCTGTTATTCAGACAAAGCAAAGAGTTTTTACTACGGAAATACCCAGTCCAAAGGCGGTGAGGGAAGCGCGGATATCAGCGGCAGGAGCAGAAATGACCGTTATGACCGGCTCGTAGGCTACTACGGAGTGGATTCTGTCTCTTCCACGCCGGAGCCGATGGAGGGGTCAGTTTTCAAAAGCCTTGAGCTGGTCAACAAAGAGACGCTTTCTATCCGATGGGAGTTGGAAGACGCATATCAGGCTTCTGCACTGGGCCTTGCATATGACATAAAACTTTACGATGCAGCGGACAACCGGCTTGTGTGTTCCTTCAAAATCAACGATCTCGATAAGGCGGAGACCATTCTGAAGGAAGAAGGCAGTGATAAAGAGCTTACATTGACCAGTGATGTTTTATTTTATGATGAAGACGAGAAGGTTACAGAGACAAAAAAAGATTTGAAATTTATGGGTTATATCTCAAAGGAAGGGAAGATGATCCTCGTTCTGGATGCAGCAGATTTAGAAGCCGCATCTCAGGTAAACGAGAAATCGCCGGATTATGACGGCACTTACAGCATACGCAGACTGGGATTTTCAGCGGGTCCCATGTATGCAAGAATGCAGGCCTCAGGAACCGGATACCGGCCCAGCCAGTGGGAGCAGACCAATACAGAACACTCATATTTTGCCAAAGAAGAGGCAAAGAAGGACGGCACAAAAATTTATGACCTTAAAAACCCAAGGCATCTCTTCGATCTTAGGTTTGAGGAGAAAGACGCGCCGGATGATACGGTTTTATACCGCCAGGCAGGCGACATTTTCTGGAACGGAGAGAAAGGCATGGCGGCAGGAGGTTTCCTTTTTGAGAAGACGAAACAGCTGTCAGAGACGGAGGAGGGGATCCCTTTTCCTTCGGCAAGTAAACTGAATAAGAAACATACCTTGCAGGGGATGGATGAAAATGACCAGTCCTATGCTGTTCAGTTATTTAAATTCGGAGCGAAGGACCAGAAAACTCCGGCCGGATTATTTGAAGTCAATGAAGGTACGATAAGGAATATGTTACTGAAACAGATATCTTCCCAGGGAACTGACTATGTGGGAACAGTCTGCGGAGTCAACTACGGGACACTGAAAAATATTTCTGTGGATAAAAAGAGCACGGTCAAAGGGAAAAAATTTGTAGGGGGCATCACAGGAAGTGATATCACAGGGAAACCCCTGGATACAGGAACGGAGAAGCTGATCTTAGTAGGTACCATGAGGACTTACGATTCTCTGAAAAACAGCGCCAGGGTTGAAGGAGAAAAGTTTGTGGGAGGCGTTGTCGGATATTTAAACGGCATCTGTATAGAAGATCCGTCTAAACCGGAGGACGTGCAGAGTATTTCTGTCAAAGAGTGCGAAAATTATGGCTATGTGACGGGAACCGGACAGTGTATCGGCGGAATTGTCGGATACAACAGGCTGTCATCCATTGAGAAGTGCTTAAGTGTTCCTGTTTTGACAAAAGAGGAGGAAGAAAAGCTTAGAGAAGCGGCGAAAAATTATCAGCTGAAGGGCGACTTCGTAGGAGGAATCGTCGGTCTCAATGATGACGGCATCATCACGAAATGCAGCACCGGAAAAGAGGATGAAAAGTCCTTTGTGGCAGGCAGGAGATACGTGGGAGGCATCTCCGGATTCCATATGAAGATCGAGAATTCAGGTGCCATAGATACAGAGCTTGTTATGGACGGAGACGGCTCTGCAAACTTCGCAAATGTGATCGGAAGCCAGTATGTGGGAGGAATCACAGGGGTGAACGGCAGCGTGCAGGGGAAAATCTCGGATATACTCAATCAGGATGTTAATCTTAACAATTTTATTGTCAATAAAGAAGAATACACGTCAAAAGCGGTTCTCAAAAACTGGACGAACAAGGGACTTGTGACGGCGAATGAGCTCTTTGCAGGAGGAATTACCGGTCTGAATACCGGGAAAATACAAAACTGTACGTCTCAGATGCAGACAGAGGAAAAAGACAAAGAGAAGATACAAAAACTTCTGCTGGAATATGGAGCATTAGGTATCCAGATCGGCGGTATTGCAGGCTACAATAACGGGCTGATTGAAAATGACAAGAGGACAGAAGTTACGGCATATGTAGCCGGGGATACCTATATCGGTGGGATTACAGGCTACAATGAACAGAAAGGAAAGATCCGAAATTTCTCTGAAATCAAAGGATTTATTTATGGAAAAGACTGTGTCGGAGGAGTTGCCGGAGCCCAGAAAGGCGGGGAAGATCTGAAAGGATTTGAAAACCAGGCGGATATTACGGCAGACTTCGGGGATGCCGGAGGAATCTGCGGACAGATGTCAGAAGGAACAACGGTTATAGACAGCGGCAACACTGGCAACATCAGTTCCGAATACGGAAATGCCGGAGGAATCTGCGGCAGTGGTGAAGATTTGGTCATCGAGGGAGCTTATGTAAAAGACTGCACAATTACTTCTGAGAGAAATACAGCAGGGGGAGTCATCGGCAGGATTTCAAAAGAGGGGCTGATCAGAATTTCATCTGTGAGGCCCGGAGTTGTGATTCAAAGCCCGAAAGAGACGGCAGGAGGCATGATCGGACTGGCAGAAAAGACCAAAGAAAATGGAAAGCTGGAGATTTTCGGGTGTAACAGCGCCGCCGCATTGGAGTCAGGCAGGGCAGGAGGCATAATAGGAGAGTCAGACCTTACATCGGGCAGCATGGAAATAATACAGTGCAGAAACTATGGCTTTCCGATCGGCAAAACGAAAATGTCCGGACTGATCGGCTCTAAGAAGGGTTCGGCTGAGAATTTAAAACTTTATCAATGCTTCGGTGTTTCTGATTTGGAATATCCTCTGGCCGGCGAACCGTTTGAACAGGCAGAAATATCCAAATGTTATTATTTTATTGCTGGGGATCAGACAGAAGGCAATGTGGGAATCGGTATTCCTCTGATGGTGGAAAAACAAGGAACCCAGTATTACAGGGCATCGGGAACCGAAGAAGGCAAAAAGGTTACGATCAGCAACTTTACCGTAGATCCGACGCTGCTTTCGGAAGCAAATCTAAAAGATTTTTATGCTAAGATCGAGCGCACAATCAATGGTTATTATAACGGCTTGAACTAAGAGGATGAAGAACTATGGAAAGACTCAGAAAAAGAAATGAAGGAAGTGCATTGATCTTTGTCATGTGTATCCTCTGTGTATTTATGGCGGCGGCATTGATTATGATTCTCGTGTCTTATCAGGTACTGACAAATGCCCAGCAGTCGGCAGTCAAAGACCAATGCAGGATTTCCGCGGTTTCGTTTAATAAACTGCTGGAAAAAGAGATTACTGCCCCGGAAGGACAGGGAATCAGAGATGACAACATCCGGTATTTTCTTTACGACCAGATAAAAAACGATAAGTGGGTCTACTACAATGAGAAAGAGGAAGGTCATGGCGAAAATGAAGCTTTCCGCACTCTGGACATTGAGATGATCCAGTCGGCGAAAGATACACTGGGAGACATCAAGGTTACGGTTTACTGGGAATCCCAAAAAGATGATCCCCTTGACAAGGCTGTACTTGTGACTAAAGTAAGCGCGGGTTCCAGAAAACAGGAATATCATATAACGACCAGGTATTCTTTAAAGGTAAACACAGGCGAGCCGGAACAGTGGATCTGGGCTACAAATTGGCAGGAGTGATTACATGAGAAAAATACGGATCAAGCATATTTTAAAAGGGCGAGACGGAATGACTCTGGTGGAAGTCCTGGCTGCATTTGCCATTCTGCTGATGGGCATCGCTTTTCTCTACAAAAGTACGGTGATGTCGTTAAACCAGATCAGGAAAGCGAGGGAAGTGCAGGAGCAGGCAGACCGGGCGGTTTCTGAATTTTATGAGAAGAAGGCAGAGGAGTCTTCGGAGAAACAGACCGTCGTGCTCACCGTAAAAAAACAGGACTCCGACACTGCTGTGTCCCAATGGGGTATGGAAGTGAAGGTTGGAGAAGCCAAGAGCAGCGATGGATATTTTATCTATTTCTTCGGGCAGGAAGGAAGTGAGAAATGATACGCCGGCGGATCAGGAGTAAATTACAAAAAGTACTTTTGCATGACAAGTCAGGAATGACCCTTGTGGAATTGATGGTTACCTTTCTGCTGCTGGGCATATTGATGGCAGCGGCCATCGCCACACTGTCTCCGGCGATGAATGTCATGGCGAGGATATCGAACATGAGCCGGGCCCAGGGTGTGGCAGATATTCTGATGGAAAAAGTCTGCGGGGAAGTGGGAAGCTCCACGGGCCAGGTACAGATCGACAGCGGAAATGAAAAGATTTCTTATACCGACAAGAAGGGGCGCTCGGTCATCATGTACGCAAAGGAGACAGACGGAGAAAAGAGGCTGGTGCTTCACTATCAGGCATCTTCGATAGCCGAGGGAGGAGCGGCAGCGACAAAGGGAGTTGACTGGACCTTTTCCAAGAAGATGTATATGAACCAGGAAATTAAGGAACTGAAGTTTGAACGGAAGGAAGATACCAATCTTGTAAAGATCACGCTGACGGTCCGGAATGTAAAGACAGGGCAGACGTATAGACGGACAAAAATCGTGGAGTGCTACAAGCTGGACGACAGGGGATTTATCGCTGATACGGAATTTCCGCAGGAGGTTTAAATAAGGCAGAAAATGCCGCTGTTTTAAATCTCGATATTGTTTGACAAGTATAGGGATTCAGCATATAATTTAAATATGCACTTTGGTAAATCAAAGGATAGGAAGGGAAAATTATGAAGAAAAAATTAAGTGATTTCAGACAAAAAATGAGGGAGGATAAAAAAGGGTTTACTCTTGTAGAATTGATCGTTGTATTGGTTATTCTGGCAATCTTGATTGCATTGTTGGTTCCTACTTTGACTGGATATATTGATAATGCGAATAAGAAAAAAGTAGCATCAGAGGGAAGGCAGATTCTAATGGCAGCTAAAACTATTGCGGCGGATGATTATAACAGTGATGAAGCTACAAAAAACTTGTGCGGCAAAACAATTAATACTTTAAAGATTTCTGCTGCAGGTGCAGCTGCGGATGATCCCACGATTGAGAAACTTTCCGAGGTAAAGGACAGCAAATATACAAATGTTTCTATTACATTTGATGCTGATGGAACGGTATCAAAGTTGGTTTACACAGGTAAAAAATTTACGGCAACATTCGATGGATCTGCATGGAGTACAACTAAGAACTAAGAATCGCTGAGATAGCATTTTTTGGAAAGCGGACGGTATAACTTGGTCACAAGAAGAAGGTTTAAAAATCACAAGTTTATAGAATATACAGAATGGATTTTGCTTCTGGTGCTGTTGTCTGTATTGTTCCTTGGAGTCATTCCTCGTGTCAAGACATCATTCCAGCGCCAAAAGGCCCGTGAAATCTTAAGAAACGCCAAAGATGTCCGTGTCTCAGCACAGATTTATTTCTACGATACATATGCAAAAGGAGAAGAAGTCCCTGTCGCAGGAAAACGCCAGGTGCTTTCCGGGGATGTGGAGAAGGACATTTTAAAGACAGCCAGGAGTCATGGAAGGATTGACACCATTGCCTATGACAGACGGGATGTAAAAGTGACGGACCTTGTTTATATTGAGGATGGCTACATCGTAAGCTACAAAGAAGTGAAGGGAAAACCAGTCTGGAAAGTGTACCGATTGAGTCGGATGATAGGGGATTCATAAGAGATTTAAGTAAAAGGGTGTCCCAAAAGTATTTTTACTTCTGGGGTATCCTTTTCTTTCGCAAAAGGGGGAAACATGGGACTTATCTATTTTATATTCTTCTGGATCGGAGCATCCGTCTTTTCCTTTGTGAATGTCTTAATTTACAGGGTGCCGAAGAAGATTTCTTTTGTCGGCGGCAGAAGCTTTTGTCCGTCCTGTAAAACCAGTCTAAAACCATACGATATGATACCGGTCTTCAGCTACATTCTCCTGAAAGGCAGATGCAGAAAGTGCAGCTCAAAGATCCCGGTCCGCTACCTCTTTGTAGAATTATTTGGAGGAATTTTAGCTGTCCAGTGTGCGGCATCTGTTCCTCTGGATGAGTCGGGAGCGGGCATCTATCTTTTAAAAACAGTATTTTTATTAATAACAGGGGCTCTTTTGACTGCAGTGACATTTGTAGATATTGACACAATGGAAATTCCCAATGGCTTTGTACTGGCGTTAGCGTGTCTTGGAGCCGTGTCTCTTTTTTTGTTTCCGGAAGTATCTCTGCCTATGAGAGTGATCGGCTGCTTTGCGGTCAGTGTTCCGATGCTGCTGCTTACGGTGCTGATCCCCGGGGCTTTCGGAGGCGGTGATATTAAGCTGATGGCCGCAGCGGGAATTCTGCTGGGGGCAAAGCTTACCGGAACCGCATTTTTCTTTTCTGTGTTAGCCGGAGGTGTGTACGGAATCTATCTGCTGGCCGGAAAGAAAAAAGGAGGCAAAGACCATTTTGCATTTGGACCGTTTTTATGTTTGGGCATCTGGGCGGCCATTTGCTGGGGAAATGAGATCATCGGCTGGTATCTTGGCCTTTTGCCGTGAGATGATGCCTGAGGGGGGAATCAAATATGCCGAAATATAAATATAAAGCGAAAGACAGTAGTGGAAAGTTGTCAAAGGGTGTCCTGGAGGCTGCCGATGAGCTGGCCTTATACCAGGCTCTGAGAACAGACGGAAAATATCTGGTTTCCAGCAAAGACTTAGAGGAAGGAAAATTAAAGTCCAAAAGAAAGATGAAGGCATCTGTGCTTGCAGATTTTTGCAGACAGCTGGGGACGCTCTTAAAAGCAGGCGTTTCCTTGGTCCGCTCCCTGAATATCATCGCCAACGAGATCGGAGTCAGAAGCACCGACAAAGAGACGTATCAGAATCTTTTAAATTCCATCCGCCAGGGAATTCCTCTCTCAGAAGCTATGGACGAACAGGGCAGGACGTTTCCGGTGCTTTTGGTCAGTATGATGCGCTCTGCGGAGGCCAACGGAAACCTGGACCAGACCTCACTGCGCATGGCGGAGCATTATGAGAAAGAAAACAGGCTCAACGGAAAAGTCAGGAACGCTATGATTTATCCGATCGTTCTGTCTGTACTGCTCGTAGGTGTGATCATTTTCATACTGTCATATCTTGTACCGCAGTTTCAGGATATTTTTGATACGATGGTATCCCTGCCGCTGCCCACTGTGATTTTGCTGGGACTGAGCGGAGGAATCCGGAAGTACTGGCCGTTTATTCTGCTGATTTTGGCGGCTGTGATCTTCGGAATCCGTCTCATACTCCGCATCCCAAAGGTGCGCTGGAAGAAAGACCAGCTGAAACTGAGGCTTCCGGTGATCGGAAAGCTCTTAAGAAAGATTTACACCGCAAGGTTCGCAAGAACGCTGTGTTCCCTGTATTCCAGCGGGATACCGATCATACAGGCAATGCAGATCGGAAGCTCAACGGTGGGAAACCGTTATATAGAAGAACAGTTCGGTCAGGCTGTCGACTCTATCCGCAGAGGAGAGTCCTTATCAGTTTCCCTGATGGAAATTGACGGGTTTCAAAAGAAACTTTCTTCGGCTATTCAGGTAGGGGAAGAAACAGGAAGTCTGGACGAAATGCTGGATTCCATAGCAGAAAGCCTTGAATTTGAGGCGGAGAGAGCTTTAGAGCGTCTTGTGACACTTTTGGAGCCGGTTTTGATTATCCTGATGGCAGTGATCATAGGATTTGTAGTGGTGGCAGTCATACTGCCGATTTATGAATCTTACTCTACGATTGACCAGGGATATTAAGGGGGAGCTTTTATGAAGACAACAGTATATTTATCGAATCACAGAGTGCAGATCGCTGTGGGGGAGGCAAAGAAGAGCAAAATAAAGATTCAGAACCTGGTTCAGTTTGATCTCCGGGAAGGAAGTCTGATCAACGGAGTCATCACATCGGAAGACGGGCTGAAACATCAGCTGGAAAAAGCCTGGGAGAGCCACGGCATATCAATGAAGATCAGTCTCGTCATAGACAGCACGCAGATTGCCGCAAAGCTCATGACGATTCCAAAGATGAATAAAAAAAAGACACTGGAAACAGTAAGAAAAGAATTGTCAAGCATTGAGAATCCGGAAAAGTATGTTTACGATTACCGCGTCTGCGGCATGGATAAAAAAAGCGGTATGGCAACAGTGCTTGGAGCGGCAGTACAGGAATCAATGTTAAAGAGTTATCTGGATGTATTTGCGGCTATGGGCGTGGAAGTAGAATCGGTGGATATTGCCCTGAATGCTCAGCTGAAAGCTTTTGACCGCATACAATCTTTGAAAAACGAGACCTTTATATTCTCGAAGCTCGACGCTGAGATTCTGATCAGCACCCTGTTTGTGCAGGGTGTCTATAAATATCTGAACCGCACAAGGATTTTTGCAGAGCATGGAACCGACGGGATCGCCACAGAAGTCGGGAATACGACAAGTTCTATGATCCAGTTCCTTGCCACAGAGCAAAAAGGAGAAAAAATTAAAAGCATTTATCTGGGAGGCTTCCCGGAAGAAGACAGAAGAATCCTTGCAGCGCCTCTAAAGGATCTGGGTCTTCAGGTTGGACAGTCTTTTCCACTGACGGGATTTGACATGCCCGACCAAAAGGAATTTTCAAATTATATTTTTCCAATCGGTGCTTTTCTTTCAAAGAAAGGTCAGGACATCGACTTTGCCCAGAAGATCAGGGCCAGGGAGGATAACAAAACGTCTTCCAAAGTATATCCGGGTGTGTTTGCAGCGGCGGGCGCTCTGGTTTTGTGTATTGCCGTGTCAGCCGTCCTATTTGCTATGAATACGATCAACAAATCAAAGATCAGTGGAATGGACACTTATATTGAGGACTCAAAAAATGAGGCAGACTACACCAATGCCAAAAATCTGGATCTGGAATTGGCAAACAAGCAGACAGGAAAAGAGCAGTTTGCAGTCGTAAAACAAGTTTTGGAATCTTATCCCCAGGCGAATTCAAGGGTGGAGAAGATGGTCAGAAACAGCGCCGGGACAACGGTTTCCATCACTATAGACCGGTACGATTCCTCCACGGGAATGTACGAATTTGTTGCCATGGCTCCGAAAGTTACGAGTATTTATGATTTTATCAACCGTCTGAAAAAGTCTGAACTGTTTGCGGATCTAAAATACTCGGGCTACAATTATACAGAAGAAACAAGGCAGTACGATATTCATATCAGCACTTATCTAAGTGAGAATGCAGGAAAGTAGGTGGAGCAGCAATGGAAATAACGAGTCGTGACAAAAAAATATTAAGTGTGCTTTCCGTCGTGCTGATCCTAGTGGTCTTCGGAAACTTTGTGATCCGCCCGCTCCTTGCACAGCGCAGTGAGCTGGCTGAGGAATTCAAGGAAAAGCAGCAGACAAAAGAGACAATGGAGATGGCCATAGCCTCCATTCCCCAGAAGGAGGCCCGGCTGAAAGCTTCCAGGGCAGACTTTGAAAAGGAGACAAAGGATATTTATCCGATGATGGAGTCCCATAAAGTGGAGCGTATGATCACGAAGCTGATCTTGAACTGCGGACTTTCTTCCAGAGATTTTGAGATTTCTGCAAGGCCGTCTGTCAGCGTTCTCACTCCTTACATCGAGTCTTCTCTGGCAAAAAGCCTGGGAGTGAAAAGCAGCGGCGACAGTACAGCGGAGGACAGCAGCAAGACCGCCATTTCTCAAAATGTACTCTATTCCTATCCTGTATCTGTCAATATTCTCGGTACAAAGGCGAATGCCAAAAAGTTGATCGATAAAATATATGCGGATTATCCTTCCATTCGTATTGTGAGTTATGGAATGAGTTCAGAGACGGCGTTGACCACATCTAATAAAGTGATCGATGCGTCGACTCTGTCCTTGGTGCTGGAAGTCTATATGTGCAGGAAGTAATATCTGGAAAGCAGGGGGGGAGATTATGAAGAATATTCCAATTGGAGAAGTTTTGCTGCAGTATGGATATATAACCAAAGAGCAGATTGACCAGGCGCTGGATTATCAGAAGGAACATCCGGGCAAGCGGCTGGGCACCATTTTGATGGAACTTCAGTTTATTACAGAACAGCAGATGCTGGAGGCTTTGGGGCAGAGGCTGTCACTCAGCCACATCAGTCTGGGAAGCTACCCGGTGAACAGCGAGGCGGTGGAAAAAATACCGAGACAGCTGGCTTTTAAATACAACATTCTGGCTGTAGATATGAAGGATCATCAATTATATATTGCCGTGAATGACCCGCTGAATTTTTATGCTATGGAGGATATCCGCCAGCTGACCGGCATGCAGCTGAAAGTATTTCTGGCAGAACTCAGCCCTCTGAAAAAGGCCCTGGAATATTTTTACGCGGAAGTATCCGCAAGGCAGGCGGCCAGACAGGCTAATGAGACGACCCAGGAGGCAGAGGACATCTCCTTTTTGGACGACATGGATGAGGAGGCTGACAGCGATGCGCCAATCATCAAACTGTTGAATACTCTGGTGCTCCGGGCGTACAATACCAATGCCAGCGATATTCACATCGAGCCTTTTGAGAAAGAAACTGTGGTCAGGATGAGGATTGACGGAACCATCGTAGATTATGTGACGCTGAAGCGTTCCCTTCACGCATCTTTGACGGCCAGAATCAAGATCATGGGCGGCATGGACATAGCGGAGAAAAGGATTCCCCAGGACGGACATTTTAAAATGCGTCTGGAGGAAGACAACATCAACATGCGTGTATCCGTTATACCAACGGTTTACGGAGAAAAATCAGTGCTGCGGCTCCTGAGCAACCGGACGCCGATCGATCATAAAGAGCATTTCGGCATGAACAGCGAAAATTATGAGAAATTCCAGTCGCTTCTGAAATCTCCCAACGGTATTTTATATATAACAGGACCGACGGGAAGCGGAAAATCTACGACCCTTTATATGGTTTTAGAATATCTGTCCAAGAGAAATGCAAATATTTCCACGATCGAAGACCCGGTGGAAAAAAATATCGCAAGGGTCAATCAGATGCAGGTAAATAACACTTCCGGATTGACATTTGAAACGGGGCTTCGGGCGTTGCTCAGACAGGACCCGGATATTATCATGGTAGGGGAGACAAGGGATGCGGAGACTGCTTCGATTTCTGTCAGAGCCGCTATTACAGGACATTTCGTCCTTTCTTCCCTGCATACGAATAATGCAGTATCCTCTATTGTCCGTCTGGTCGACATGGGAGTGGAGCCGTATCTGGTTGCCAATTCCCTGATTGGATTGGTGGCTCAGAGACTGGTCCGGAAAGTGTGTCCGGACTGTGCCAAAAAAGTGAGGACCACAGAAGAGGATAGGAAGATTCTCGGAGAGGACATTGAGTATGTGAAAGAGGCAGTGGGATGTTCTAAATGCAGCCATACCGGATATCAGGGCCGTATCGCAGTCCACGAGATCGCGGTGATCGATCAGGGCATACGAAAAATGATTTCTGAGGGCAGACAGGTGGATGAAATCCAGGACTATGTGACGAGGGAGCAGGGCATGAAGACGCTGAAGGAAAGTGCCGCAGATCTCGTAAAAGAGGGGATCACTACAATGGAAGAATTCTGGAAGATTGCTTATTATGTATAGGAGGCGTTTATGACAATAGAAGAAATGATCGGCATGGCCAGACAAAGGGATGTATCGGATATTCATTTGTCTGAAGGGATGCCCGTTGCTTTTCGCAGCTGCGGACGCCTTGTGGACAGCAGAATCGAACTATCTGACGATGAGATCAGACAGATGATCTTAGGACTCCTGCCGGTGGGACAGAGAGAATTATTTGACCAGGGGGAGGATGCGGACTTTGCGCTCCAGACCCCTGATAAAAACCGGCAGAGGATCAATGTTTTCCGCCAGCAGGGAAAGATTGCGGCGACGATCCGTCTGCTCAATGATCATATTCCCACACTCAGTGAGCTGAAGCTTCCGAAGTGCTTAAAAGATCTGGCTGACCAGCCGAGAGGCCTGATT
>NZ_FR889177.1:0-3658 GCF_000432215.1 Anaerostipes sp. CAG:276 | reverse complement strand
GGTCCCACGGGAAGCGGAAAGTCTACCACACTGGCAGCTATGATCGACTATATCAACAACAGCCGGGCGGAGCATATCATAACGATTGAGGACCCGATCGAATATGTCTATGACAGGCAAAAATCAATTATTCATCAGAGAGAGACCGGTGTTGATGTGAAGGATTTTGCCTCTGCGCTCAGATCTTCTCTGAGAGAGGACCCGGATGTGATTCTGGTAGGAGAAATGAGGGATTACGAGACGATCTCAGCGGCTCTGACAGCGGCAGAGACCGGACATCTGGTTATGTCGACTCTTCACACTACAGGGGCTGCTCAGACTATCGACAAGATCATCGATGCCTGTCCCGGAGAAAGTCAGAGCCAGATACGGACACAGCTTGCTGGAGTGCTGGCCGGAGTTGTGACCCAGTGTCTGATCCCGACACTGAGCGGGATGGAGAGAATCGCCGCGACGGAAGTGCTGATCGGCACAGACGCGGCGCTGAATCTGATCCGGGAAAATAAATGTCATCAGCTGAATACGATCATGCAGTCCGGAATGGCACATGGAATGCACACGCTGAACCGGGATCTTTCAAGACTGGTGGCGGAAGGTACTATATCGAGAGAATCGGCAAAGAAGTATACGAATGATATTCAGGACCTGGAACAATATCTGTGACATTTTCTATATGATTCCCGTTCGGCTCTTAGAATGCCTCTCTACAATCATATAGAAATGGATATAATGTCTGCAGGATAGAGAAATCATTCCGGAATGATTTCTTCTTTCTGCCGGCAGATAATCGGCGAAAATGTCCTGAAATTTGAAAAATATGATTGCAAATAATCTTGAATTGTTGTAATATATAACACGGACATTTAAATTACCGCTTTGCATCAGTAACTCAGTGGATAGAGTGACAGCCTCCGAAGTTGTTGGTCGCAGGTTCGACTCCTGCCTGGTGCATTTTGGAAACCGCGTATTTACGCGGTTTTTTCTATGTCCAAAAGTTTTGAGTGATATTTCGTGTGATACTTTTACTATACGGCGTCATCCATGGAGTTCAAATTTGCAATCTGAGCTTCAAAAAAAGTATCCACTTTGGTGTCCGCTTCCTGGCGGTTTTTTGAAAATGTATGTCTGTACACCTTCTTCATAACCTTATCTGTTTTCCATCCCCCTCTCTCCAAAAAGTATTTTTCTGGAATACCAAGTAGATGCATGACAGATGCATTGATATGCCGCAGTCCATGGAACGTGATCTTTGGTAGCCCACTTTTTTGTATCATATAAGCAAAGCGGGAGGAAAGTGCCCTGGCACTTAATGATACAAGGATATCTCCGTGAACTTCATCCACTAATTTTTTAATATAGGGTGGCATTTTATGCCTCCGGAGACTAGTTTCCTCCTTTGCATCCGTTTTACGGACATCTTCCCGGTCCAGGGATACGACTACCTCCCTAATGGTGATATAGCCCTTATAGATGGATTTTGACTTCGTCAAACCCCGGATCTCTGACATCGTAAAACTAAACCACATGGTCAAAATGATATTGTATAAATAAAGTTGACACTCCATTCTCAAGGATTTGGTATATAAATAAAAGAATAAGGAGTGGACAAAAATGGCAGAAAATAGGCAATATGATCACGAGTACAAAGTACAGGCAGTCAAACTCCCAAAAGAAATTGGACAAGCGAAAGCTGCCAAAGAGCTAGGGATCCCCAAGAATACAATGTATGGCTGGATGAGGGCCAACCGTCTCGGCAATCTCGATCTTGGAGCAGGCTCACAGACCCCTCAAAGCGCTATGACGCTTAACGAAGAGCTCATCCGGCTCCGTCAGCAGGTTAAGGAACAGGACAAAGAAATCCGCCGCTTAAAGAAAGAAAATGACTTTTTGGAGAAAGCCAGTGCTTTTTTCGCCGCGAGCCGTCTGAAGTCAGCAAAAACGAAAGAATGAAGTTGATTGCTTTTTCAAAAAAAGACGGCGGATTGAAAGGAGAAATCGCTTTTTATTGCAGGATGCTGCATGTCAGCAGACAGGGATTTTATCAATATCTTGTTAATAAAGACCGTCCTTGGAAGTATCAGCCTCTGGCAGATGTTATGATGGAGATCCATGCGGAAGACGAATGTAATGACACCTAGGGGCGGATTCGTATGTATCAGGCGTTGATCCTTAAACAGCCTGAAAATATTGATATACCAAGTGAACGTACGATGGAAGCTGCATAGGTACAGAATCCTTGTGGAAAATGTGTCAACTAATCTTGACAAAATCATAATGTGAACTGTCCTCTCATTCCATGCAAATACAGAGAAAATTCGGGACTAGATGACCCTACGGGTAAAAGTGATACTGAGTTCAAAAAAAACAATACATCCCATTCATGCTAAAATTCTTGATTTAGAAGAAAAAGTAAAGAAAAAAGATTTCTGTAACTAAAAATGCCACTAATTTAGCTCGCACAAACTATATGGTTTGTGCGGGCTTTTTAATGCCTTTCCCTTTTTAAAAATGGTATAAGCGTATATTTACGTTTATATATTTCAGCCAATAGCAGAAAGGAGTTTCCCATAGTTAAAGATATCGTACCTGCGCTTACATTACTTGCAAATTATAGATCCTGAAGGTAAAATGCCATGAAAAGCTGATTTCATACAAATTCAATAAGGGTGCCTATAACGAAGTGGAATCTATCTATATAGAGAGGAAGTTGAAAATGAAATATGCGATTGGCCGCAGACTGATTGCTTTTACCTTGAAATCCCTGCTGATGCGGCACTGTCCGCAGAGCGTTTGGATGTTGGATTCTGGACAGACAAAGGAGCCTGTGACGACACTGCGGCTGCGTTTCTTGTAAAGATGCAAGGCAAGGAAGTATTCCTCTTTGGTGCCGCTGGTTTTGGAGGAGAAGCTGCCTATTTTGAAAAAATACTGAAAAACACTCTACACAAACTAAACAGTAGCAACACCATTGTCTGCACTCATATGTGTCAGGGGAAAATGCCTATGTCTGTGCGAGAGCGCTATGAGAAAATGCTCTCCGCGCCCATTCATGCTCCCAATTTAGAAGGAATGATTGAAAACTTTGATAAGGCTTTTTCTCACCCTGACGAGACAGATTTGATCGAGCTGAAAAATGCTGCATCAAAGTAAATTGCAAGAAAAAAGCAAGAATATAAACATAGCATTTTCATGGCACTATGTTAAAATATACTTACTTATACTTATAAAGGAGGGAATGTCTCGTGTCAAAAGCAACACTATTTGACAGTCGTATCAAAAAATACGCTTACCGTGAGGCATCAGAAATATATCGAGACATTGGCGCATCTCCGGATGGTCTACCCATTGAGCAAATCGAGGCGATGCGCGAGAAATATGGAGTGAACGGCTTCACTGAGCGAAAAAACGATACGACGATGCAACGATTGCGACGGGCATTTATTAACCCGTTTAATGTGATTCTTTTTGTTCTGGGCATTGTTTCTCTCGTTACGGATGTTTTCGTAGCCTCCAATTTTGCGAGAAATGCCACCACCGCCATTATCATCTTTTCCATGATCCTAATTAGCGGTGTAATTCGTCTGATTCAGGAGCTGCGGGCAAAGAGCGCTGCTGCTCAGATTGACCGCCTGATTCATGAAAGCGTCACGGTGAGGCG
>NZ_FR889176.1:88521-107494 GCF_000432215.1 Anaerostipes sp. CAG:276 | reverse complement strand
GTCCGGGGTTCGAATCCCCGCACGCTCATAGGACTCCGTTTCAGATGAAACGGAGTTTTTTCATTTACATAGATGAGGGGTGGGGAGATGAGGTGGGCTTGCCACTTTATCCTTTTATATGAAATCATTTGTTATCTTGCAGGAGGCATCTCAATGAAAATAGACCGTTTAATCGGAATTATCACACTTTTGCTCAGAAACGACAAAGTCACGGCACCTGAACTGGCCGAGAGATTCGAAGTGTCCAGAAGGACCATCAGCCGGGACATTGACGTGATCTGCCGTGCGGGGATCCCTCTGATCACGGAACAGGGATACGGCGGCGGAATCCGTATCGCAGAAGGCTATAAGCTTGACAAAACTGTTTTTACGAAAGAAGAGCTGAGAGCAGTTTTTGAAGGGCTGAAAGGAATTGACAGCGTATTGGGGACTTCCGCTGCGTTAAGTCTCATGGAAAAGCTCTCTTTAGAACCGGAAGATTCGGTCCTGTCAGAAGGAATGATCCTGATCGATCTGGCTTCTCACTATGAAGAATCACTGAAAGAGAAGATCGGGATCATAAAACATGCGGTTTCCAGCCGGCATACGGTGAACTTTTTGTATTATTACAGCAAGGGAGAAGAATACCGGGAGATTGAGCCGTATCTTCTGGTATTCCGGTGGTCATCCTGGTACGTCTATGGCTTCTGTAGAAAGAGAAAGGATTTCCGTATGTTTAAACTTAACAGGCTGTGGGAGCTCAAAGAGACAGGAAACAGTTTCCTGATGAGAAATGCAGGTAAAACGGAGGCAAATTTTCAGGACTATTTCAGACAGGATGCAGTCAAACTTAGTGCGGTCTTTGAAAAAGAAGCAAAATACAGGCTTGTGGAAGAATACGGGGCCGGCTGTTATACCGAAGATGAGCAGGGCCGGCTGATCTTTGAATGGGATTTCGTGAATTATGATAACATGAAGCAGTGGATTTTGAGTTTTGGAAGCCAGGCAATGGTCATAGAACCCAGGTGCCTTGCGGATGATCTTGTGTCGGAATTGAAAAAGAATTTAAACAGATATACAGGAACATGACATAAAGCTGTCTGGTTCCTCCTGATATACTGAATGTATTCAAAGAAGGAGGAAGTGCTATGTTAAAAATGACAGCAGCAGGATTATTTGTTACTGATATGGAGAAAATGGTCGCGTTTTACAGGGATGTGATGGGTATGAAGACCGATTGGGAAGGAACTCCCAACGCTGAACTCTATTCCGGCGACATGTGTCTGATTATGTTTGGGAGAAAAGATTTTGAAGAAATGACCGGCAGAAACTTTGGCTATCCGGACAAAATAAACGGGACGGTGGAACTCGCCTTTGATCTGCCTTCCTATGAAGACGTGGACCGGGAGTATCAGAGAGTACTGGAAGCAGGAGCCGAACCGGTTCTCGCACCGGTAACGGAACCATGGGGACAGAGAACAAGCTATGTTGCAGATCCTGACGGGAATCTGATAGAGATCGGATCTTTTGGAAAAGAGTGATGAAATCAAAAAAACCTATTGACAAATAGAAAGAAACCGTGTAAGATTCCAAATAACCTATAGGCAAGATAGGAAATCAGCAAGAAGGAGATACCGCAATGAATTTTATCAAGGCATATAAGAATTTCATGATGGATATGATGGGTATGGAAATGCAGATGCAGAGCATGTGCAGTTCTTTTGCGTACAATCAAATACCGGAACATCATATTTGTATGGAGATATCTTAAAAGCTGAGAGAAAGTACATAGCGGTTAAGTATTGGGAGGCCATGCATGGCCTCCTTTTTTTATTTCATAAAAAAGTTTACGACCTTTTCTGTGAAATAAAAAACGCTCCATGTCTGAACGGCCGCAGACAGAGCTGAAGCTTGAAATTATTAATTCCATACTAAAAAAATAGGATTTGTATAAAAATGGAGGAACGTATTATGAAAAAATCGTTGAAAAAGCTGACAGGAATCGTTATGATTGGAGTATTGGCACTGGGTGCTTTGACCGGATGCGGGAGCCAAAAAGCCAGTGCTGCAAAAGACATTACCATCGGTGTCTGTGCGGGACCATACGGAGACATGGTGAAAAAAGCGATCGCGCCTTCTTTGGAGAAAAAGGGATACAAAGTATCGGTGAGAGAGTTCAGTGATTATGTACTGCCGGATCAGGCCCTGGCAAACGGTGAGATCGATGCAAATTTAATGCAGCACACGGCATATTTAGAAAAGTTTGCGGCAGATAATGATCTGAATATAAGCAAAGTCATTGCGGTGCCGACTGCGGGAGCAGGAATTTTTTCTGACAGCATAAAATCTTTGAAAGAACTGAAGAAGGGTGACAAGATCGGGATACCGAATGATCCTTCCAATCTTGCAAGGGCCCTCAGTATTCTTGGCAAAGAAAAGGTCATTGTCCTTAAGAAAGGAATCGACCAGACGAAGGCAACGGAGAAGGACATTGCCCAGAATCCTAAGAATTTAAAATTTGTAACATTGGATGCGGCCCAGATATCAAGGAGTTTGGACAGTGTTGCGGCGGGGGTAGTTCCAGGAAATTATGCATATGCGGCAAAACTGGACTTTTCCAGAGCATTGGCGGTCGAGACTCTGGCAGAAGAATATAAAAATGTCATTGCTGTAAAAACTGATGACGTGAAAGGGCAGCTGGGGAAAGACCTCAAAGAGGCTGTGGAGTCAGAAGATTTTTATAAAGCGGTGTCAGACAAAAAGAGCAGCTTTCAGTCCTTCCAGAAACCAGACTGGTGGACAGAAAAATATAAAGAAAAATAAACATAAGAGAGAAAGGTGAGAAACTGTGATTGAATTAAAGAATATTGGAGTGACATTTCAGCAGAATAAACAGGATTTTCAGGCGGTTAAGAACGTAAATCTGACCATTGAGGAAGGAGAAATCTTTGGCATTGTAGGACCCAGCGGAGCCGGAAAGAGTACGCTTGTCAGAGTGATCAATCTGCTTCAGCCGCCTACTGCCGGACAGGTGCTGATCGAAGGGAATGAGATCACTTCCCTGAAAAGAAAAGAGCTGTGTAAGGTCCGTCTGGACATCGGAATGATCTTCCAGCACTTTAATTTGATCAGCGGTTCCACGATCGCGGAAAATGTGGCGTTTGCCCTTCATGCAAACCATTATCCGAAAGAGAAAATACAGGGAAGAGTGAAAGAACTCCTCGAAATGGTACATCTGCCGGAAAAAGCGGATTCCTATCCGGCCAACTTAAGCGGCGGGCAGAAACAGAGAGTGGCAATCGCTAGAGCGCTGGCCAACGATCCGAAAATCCTGCTCTGTGATGAGGCGACATCCGCATTGGATTTGGAGAATACAGAAGAAATCGTGTCTCTGTTAAAAGAGATCAATGAAAAATATCATATTACCATAGTTTTCATCACCCATGAGATGGAAGTTGCAAAAAAATTATTTGACAGGATCGCCTTCATGGAAAACGGTGAAATCAAGGAAGTACGGGATATATATTCTGCATTTGCAGAGCCGAGAGAAGAGATTACCAAAAGTCTTGTGGAGCGTGTGCTCAATGTGGGCGTTCCCGATGAGGTGAAGCTTTCGGAGGAAGAAGAACTCGTGAAACTCTGTTATACCGGGGAAAAGGCTTATGCATCTGTGATCAGCCAGGTTTCCAAACAATTCGACGTGGTGATCGATATCATCAACGGAAAGATCGACTATATTCATGGGAAACCATTGGGTGTGCTGATCGTGATTGTAAGAGGCAGAAATGAAGAACGGGAAAAAGCCCTTCGTTATATGAAAGAAAATGTGTACCGTGTAGAAGAATTAGAGGGAGGACGATAAGATGAAGGAAACGATGGAGATTATAAAATTAGAATTTGGAAATGCGACGATAGAGACCATACAGATGGTGCTGATTGCCATGGCTGCGGCCGTTGTATTCGGAATGCTCATTGGCCTAGTGCTGCACTTGACAGCTAATCCCTTATTTTTTAAGAACCGGGCGGTCAATGCGGTGGCAGGTACCATTATAAATATTATCCGTTCCATGCCGTTTATTATTCTGCTCGTAGTACTCCTTCCGCTGACAAGGATCTTAGTAGGCACCAGCATCGGTGCGGCAGCGGCGGCGGTTCCTCTTTCCATCGCATCTGTGGCTTTTTATGCGAGACTGGTGGAAGGATCCTTCAGTGAAGTGGACAAAGGAGTCGTGGAGGCAGCGGTGGCTACGGGTGCAAGTGTTTCCCTGATCATCCGCAAGGTTTTATTTGTGGAAGCTCTTCCGAGTCTGATCCGCGGACTTACGGTGACATTTGTAAGCATCATCGGATACTCTGCCATGGCAGGAAGTGTCGGAGGAGGCGGAATCGGAGATCTGGCGATCCGGTACGGATATAACCGGTACGAGACCGGTGTTCTGACATTTACAGTGATTGTATTGATTATCATTGTCCAGCTCGGACAGTGGCTCGGAGATAAGGTGGCATTAAAATTTACGAAACGGTAGGTGATGGCTTTGACAGGACTTGAATGTTTGATTCCCGACAGCGGTCGGGTGATCTTTGACTCTAATATAGAAGAAAAATATTTATCGGACACTCTGGGAAGACTCAGGGGACGGGCAAAAGCCCTGGTATTCCCTGAGTCCACAAAAGAGGTCAGCGATATTATGAAATATGCATATGAACATAAGATTCCGGTTACACCGAGAGGAGCAGGGACCAATTTAGTAGGTTCTACGGTACCGGCGGACGGAGGGATCGTTTTGGATCTGTCCCGCATGAACCGGGTGCTGGAGATCGATAAGGATACTTTTACGGCAACAGTGGAATCCGGTGTCGTGCTGAAAGATTTTCAGGAGCTGGTGGAGCAGGAAGGCTTATTTTATCCTCCGGACCCGGGCGAGAAGACAGCGACCATCGGCGGAAATATCAGCACCAATGCAGGAGGAATGCGCGCCGTAAAATATGGTGTCACCAGAGATTATATCCGTGGGCTGGAAGTAGTGCTGGCCGACGGCAGTGTGGCAGAGCTTGGCGGGAAAGTTGTAAAAGACAGTTCCGGTCTTTCATTAAAACATCTGATGATCGGCTCAGAGGGAACCCTCGGAGTGATCACAAAGGCCATTGTGAAGCTTACATCAAAACCTCAGAAGACATTGAGCGTTCTTTTGCCTTTTGATGATCTTCATACGGGGATACGGGCAGTCTTAAACGTAATTCGGGGCAGTCTTGACCCGACGGCCATTGAATTTGTGGAGAAGAAGGTAGTCGCTCTCGGAGAAGAATATGTTGGTCTTGCTTTTCCTTATCAAGATGCAGCGGCATATATTCTTTTGACTTTTGACGGAGATGACTCGGAGGAAATTTATAAACGGGTCGAAAAACTCAAAACAATCGCCGAGGAAAGCGGAGCTAAGGATGCGCTCGTGCTGGAAGACGAAGAGACGATTGATGCGGTGTGGAAGATCCGGGGAGCCCTTGTAAAAGCTGTTGAGGCAAAATCGGAACAGGAGCCGGTGGACATTGTGGTTCCCATCAATAAATCTGCCGAATTCATAGAATATATCAATGATTTAGAACAGAAGACCGGAGTTCAAATGGTAAGTTTCGGACATGCGGGAGACGGGAATGTACACCTTTGTGTTGTCCGGGGCGGCAGGACACAGGAGCAGTGGGAAAAAGACCGGAGAGAAGTGCTGGCTTCTGCCTACGATAAAAGCAGTGAGCTTGGCGGCCTGACATCAGGAGAACACGGGATCGGGCTGAGCAAGAAAACATATTTAAAGAAAGCATCAGATCCTTTAATTCTTCAAATGATGAAGCAGGTGAAGCTTTCCCTGGACCCGAAAAATATTTTAAATCCAAATAAAATTTTTGATTAAAAATTATCGCAGAATTTGTTAAGGTATATTTTCCTTTTCATTGGAAACAATAGTGGTATCAAATAATTATTCCAAAGGAAAAGGAGAATTCATAATGAAAAAGAAATGTTGGATGCTTACAATGGTTGCAGTCCTCACATTAAGTGTCGCTGCGATGTTTACAGGATGTTCAAACAAAAATGATGCCACAACAACAGAAAAAACCACAGAAGGCGGTTCATCCACTACAGCAACAAACAATGATTTGGGTGACGACGTGGAAGATGCGGCTGACGATGTGGCAGACGGAGCAAAAGATCTGGCGGACGATGTAGCCAATGGGTTTGATGATTATGATGATGCCCATGACTATCTGATTAATAAACTTGGTTCTGACGGAAACGGTCAGTATGAAGTGAGAAATAAAGACCAAGATGTCACAGAGTACAGAGATGGAGCAAAAGGATATCACTTTGAAATTTATGACACATCCAAAGACTCCGGTAAAAAATACGGTGATTTCTACGTTGACAAAGACAACGGAAAAATCTATAAGAAAAATACAGATACAAAAAAAGTAGAAGAATACAAAGCAAAGAAATAATTCACATGAAAAATCCTTGTGTGCAGGGCTGTATAGATCAGATCCTGTGTTCAGGGATTTTTTCGGTTTAGAGGCCTTGTTGCAATTCTTTCGGCGGGGTGATAGACTGATATTTCAAACTTTGACAGATCAGGGAAGGAGTTATGATGAAGTACAGTAAACTGAAAGCAGATCTCATGGATATGTTTGACGAAAAGAAGCTGCATATGCTCCCAGAGGAATGGGGGTTTTTTAATGAATTTGACAGAGAAATTAATATCATCGGGTATGCAGTAAATCTGACAGAAGAAATTATAGAAAAAGCCCGCCAGCAACAGATAGAATTTCTTGTGACCCATCATGATTCGTGGGAGTTTATTTTTGGACTGAAAGAAAGCTGCAGTAAGATGTTAGAAGAAAGCGGAATCACCCATGCTTATTTTCATGCACCGTTAGATGACGCGGAGTTTGGGACCAGTGCGTCACTGGGAAAGAAACTTGGAATGGGAGGTCTTGAGAAGGTGATGCCGTATGCGGAAATCTATTATGGCGGGGTCATAGGTGAGATCGAGCCCGTTGATTTCAATGTGTTCAGAGAAAGGCTGACCGATATCCTTGCAGAGCAAGTGCGCTGTTATCAAAATAATGAAAATCCGGTAAGAAAAGTGGCTGTGGCCGCAGGAGGGGGAAACATGACCACAGAGATGAGGATTGCCGCAGAGGCTGGATGTGATACATATGTCACAGGGGAATACGTACTTTATTCACAACAGTATGCACAGCATGTGGGAATGAATCTGTTTGTGGGAAGTCATACGAATACGGAAATTCTGGGAGTGGAATCGTTGGTTCAAAAATTATCCGGGGATAAAGAAATCCGGATTATAAAAATTGATGAGCCGAATTATTAAAAAGGGGGTCTTCTCAAAATCGGTCAATGGATTTATGCTGTCTATATTAGACGAATCGGTCAGGGGAGGACAGCATGAACGAGAAATTTTATCAGCTGCCATGCGGCAGACGGGAAAAGATCATAAGATCTGCTTATCAGGTGTTTTCAAGAAATGAATATAAGAGAGCTTCTATGTCGGCGATAGCCGATGCGGCAGGAATTTCAAAGTCGCTTTTATTTTATTACTTTAAGAACAAGAAGGAGCTGTATTTATATCTTGTCTGTCACGCTGAAAACCTTACACGCAGTGCGGTGCAGGATTATGGCGTATGGGAGACTGAAGATCTTTTTGAAATGTTACGTCGGAATGTCCGGGCAAAATGTTCTCTTTCGGTGAAGTATCCGGAGATCTGTATGTTTTCAGTGAAAGCCTACTATGAGCAGCATCCGGAAGTGAAAAAGGATGTGCACAAATTGATCGCCAAGACAAATCAGAACGCTGAGCAGAAATTTTTCCGGACATTCGGCAACAGTATGTTTCGGGAGGATATAGAGACAGAGACCATGTATTATGAAATTGCGCTTGCCTGTGAAGGTTATTTATACCGATGTTTTCAGAAAGGACAGGTCGATATTGGCCGGATGGAAGAAGAATTTGATGTTCTGATTAAACATTGGAAAAAGGTATATTTGAGGAGGTGGAAGTGATGAAGTTTCATGAGTTTGGGGACCGGAAACTGCCGCATGTACTGCTCATACACGGAGGAGGACAGGCTTGGTGGGACTATTTAAGACAGGCCCGTATGCTGTCTTTAAATTATCATGTGATCCTGCCCACGCTGGATGGACATGGAGAAGAATACATGACGGAGTATGTGTCCACAGAAGATAGTGCCGGGAAAATCATTAAATATATCAATGAAAGCTGCGGCGGTTCTGTTTTTGCCATCGGCGGTGTCTCTTTGGGAGGGCAGATTGTGATAGAAATACTTTCCCAAAGGCCGGATATTGCACAAAAAGCGATCATTGACGGGAGCCTTTGTTATCCTCAGCCCAAGCTTGCGAAATGCTGCACTGCTTTTGTGCGCTGCTTCTGGCCGCTGCTGTTTAGCAGGTCAGCAAGCAGACTGGAATTGGCAGTGCTGAATAAATATATGCCCGCCATGCGGCTTCCGGAGGAAATCATAGATTATTATATGAAAGATATGCCTAATTTCAGAAAAGAAACCATGTGTACCATTTACCGGACTTATATGGGAGACTACCAACTGGACGACAGGATCAAACATGTGACAGCGCAGGTGATGTATTGGTACGGATCGAAGGAGATGAAATGTGTAAAGAATTCCGCTGCCCTTTTTAAATCATTGGTTCCTTCCTGCGAGATCTATGAGGCAGAGGGATATGGTCATGGATATCTGGCTGTTTACCTGCCGGATGAATGGATGAAGGCTGCAGGGCCGTTTTTGGCCCGGAAATGACATGTCAAATCTATTTTACATGCTGAAAAAACGGGGATGTCAAACATTTTTGATAGAAGATCTGCATCTCAATCGGTATAATGTCGATACAACATAAAACACAAGCAGGAGGAATCAGAATATGGAGTTCAGCAAACAAATAAAGAAATACAGGCTTGATTCAAAGCTCTCACAGGATGAATTGGCAGAGAAGGTATACGTCACACGGCAGACAATTTCAAATTGGGAAAACGGTAAGAACTATCCCGATGTAAAAAGTCTGCTCCTGCTGAGCACTCTTTTTCATATTTCTCTTGATACCTTAGTGAAAGGAGATTTAGAAGAGATGAGAGAACAGATTAAAGCAGAGGATATTAAAAAATGGAATCGCGACAGCCTCATCTTCGGTTTGCTTCTCGTAGCAACAGCAGTGCTGGCAGTACCGCTTTCATTGTATGGAGACGTGGTTGGAATCGTGATCTGGCTCATGATTTTCGGATGTGCAATTTATTATGCAGGCCGCGTTGAGAAACAGAAAAAGACACATGATATTCAGACGTATAAAGAGATCATGGCTTTTACGGAAGGAAAAAAACTCGATGAAATAGAGAAATACCGGGAATCTGGAAAACGTCCGTATCAGAAATTGCTGCTGGCAGTCTGCGCAGGGCTTCTGACATTGGCAGTTTCAGCAGTAATGATCTTTTTACTCCGATAGGGAAGTTTCATGTTTTTTTCAAAAAGAATTGTTCGATTTTCCAACCGGTAAATTTAGCGGGTACGAAGAAACCGCATAAAACTGCGGGTTAGAGATTGTTTTTAAAGAAAATTAAAAAAACTGCTGTCGGTTGGGAAAAAATAAGGGAAACGTTGATTTTATCAGGGAAAATGACTATAATGAGAATAAAGAATGGCGGAAATACGTTGGATAAACAATAACAAGAGTTGTATTAATATTCAAAGCCGTGGAGGAGAAAATAGAATTCACCTATATATTAATTAAAGTTAAAATATTCTCACAGATCACACGATAGTACATATCATTCGGGATATATGCTTTGCATTATAAGGTTTGCAGAAGAGGAGTGCGTAACAATGCTTGTTTTCTTAATATGGCTGTTTATAAGCTGTTCCTTCATTATTCTTGGGATATATGCCTTTAACTCAAAGAAGGAAGCTGCCTTTGGTTTCTGGGCAAATGCAGAGGTTTTCCCGGTAAATAATATAAAGTCATACAATCGCGCCATGGGAAAACTATGGTGTACCTTTGGGGCCATTCTGGCTGTTTTAGGTCTGCCGCTTCTGAAAGAACAAAACTCACCATATATTTTGCTTTCAATTTTAGGAGTTATGGCAGAATCCATTGTGGCTATGGCCGTCTATGTGACAGTGATAGAGAAAAAATATCGAAAGAAGCCCTAAATATTTTTTAGTAAATAGTACAGCTCTGTTAAATCCGGGAATCCCGGATTTTTTTATGTCATAGGAAAGTTCTACGACCTTCCCTATGAAATAAAAACGCTCCGCGGGCTGTACACAGATGCGTAAGGAAATCATTTGACTACGTCAAACCGCATCTGGTACGCAAAGCTGTCAAGCCCCTGTTACGTCTATGAGTGAGGGAATTCTTGAGAAACTTTTTCATTCGAAGACGTCAGCATCGAAACAAAACGTATTTCTCACAGAGTACATTCATTTCACCCCAAAATAAGGCTGTTTTCTTTTTTTTCTTATGTAGTATAATAGGACTGTAATTATCAGACAAATTTGCGGAAAGGATGGGACATGCAATGGGGCTTACCCTTCATTACCGGAAAGAAAAGAGAGGGCTTAGGCTGGTCCGCTGTTATGGAAATGACAGTGTTGTTTCGCTGCCGGATACTGTGGACGGACAGCCTTTCAAAATATTAGGAGACTATGCATTTTCCCAGTGGAAGAAACAGGAAGAGGAAGATGTAGAAATATATGATGTAACAAATAATATATTGCAGGACGATGAAAAGGAACTGCTCTGTGGGAATCTGATTGAAGCAGTGCATCTTCCTGATAAAACAGAGGAATTGGGCAAATATGCATTCTACGGATGCAGCAATCTCAAAAAACTGACGTTTTCAGATGCACTGAAAGGCACCGGAACCGGAGTGTTTAACGGATGCAGGCTCCGTTACGTGGAGATTTTCTGCAATAACGGGAAAAGCACGTGCCTGAAAGATATCGTCGGAGAAATCCGATATGAGCTGTATGCCGACCTGCATTACCGCACAGAAGATGGGCATCAAAAGACAGCAAAGCTGCTTTTTCCCGAATTTTATGAAGAGGCGGTAGAAAATACTCCGGCAAGGATCATTGAGAAATATTTTAACGGGTCGGGCTATAAGTATCGTCAGTGTTTTCAGAAAAGGGAAGTGGACTATCAGGCCTATGACAGGCTGTTTTCTGTGGCAGAGATAGAAGAACGGCCGGAACTGGTATCGGAAATTGCCGTCCGGCGGCTCAGATATCCATATGAACTGAGTGAAAAAGCAAGAAAAGAGTATACAGCATATGTAAAAGACCATGCAAAGAATATAGCAGAAGGATTTGCCCAACAGCGTGATATGGAAGCACTGCGGTTCTTATCGAAAGAGGGTCTTTGGAATGAGAATGCCATGGAAGCGGCCATTGAGCAGGCATCCTCGCAGAAAGACGGAGAAACTATGAGTTTTTTGATGAATGAAAAGCAGCGCCTGTTTCCTCCGAAAAAGAAAATTTTTGAGTTATAGTTAGGAGAAATATGCAGAAAGAAACAGAAAAAGCAGAAAGGCTTGCCGAAGCCGGAAGGCAGATCCTTATGGCTTCAAGAGATGAACTTTATCTGCACATGAGGTTCATGGATCTGGCGTTGAGCAGCTTTTTTTATACAAGCCATGCAGACGCAGAGAGAATCGCCTCTGACGGCAGGGTGATATACTTTCATCCGGGGTATCTGGCGAAGCTGTATGCACAGGACAGAAGAATGGTGAACCGGATGTATCTCCATTTGGTACTGCACTGTCTTTTTCACCATCTGACCGGGCAGAAAAACAGGGAAAAAGAATTGTGGGATATCAGCTGTGATATTGCTGTAGAATCCGTGATCGACCAGTGGAAGACCGGAGCGGTTTCTTTATATGGCACTGCGTTCCGCAAAGATATTTATAAACGCCTCAGAAAAGACCTGAAGGTGCTGACGGCGGAAGGCATCTATAAAAGGATCCGGGAATGGGAACTCACAGAAGAGGAAATAAAGCGCATTGGGGAAGAGTTTGTCATGGACAGCCACAGCTTCTGGCCGGCGAAAGACCAGCCGAAGATGCAGCAGGAGATTCAGAACCAGTGGCAGGACATCAGTGAAAAGATGGAACTGGATATGGAGACATTTTCCCAGGAGATGTCTGCGGACGCGGGAGATATGGTACGGCAGATGCAGATCGAAAACAGGGAGAGGTATGATTACCGGGAATTTCTGAAAAAATTTGCGGTGCTTAAAGAGGAAATCGGTGTGGATGAGGATTCTTTTGACTATGTGTTTTACACCTACGGGCTTCGTATGTACGGAAATATGCCCCTGGTGGAGCCGCAGGAGTGGAAAGAAGTAAAAAAAGTAGAAGAATTTGCGATCATCATTGATACGTCCATGTCTTGTTCCGGTGAACTGGTGAAGAAGTTTTTGGAAGAGACCTATGGAATTTTAAAGGAAGAAGAGACATTTCTTCATAAGGTCAACATCCATATCATTCAGTGTGATGAAAAAATCCAGGAAGATAAAAAGATCCGGGATGAAAAAGAACTGAAAGAATATATGGAACATCTGGAGCTCAAAGGGGAAGGCGGTACAGACTTCCGCCCGGCATTTGAGTATATAGCAAGACTCATGGAAGAAGGAGAGTTTTACAGCCTCAAGGGAGTTTTGTATTTCACAGACGGCCAGGGCATTTATCCGAAGAAAAAGCCGCCGTTTGAGACTGCCTTTATTTTCATGGAAGAAGAATACGAGGATGCCCAGGTGCCGCCATGGGCGATGAAACTGATTGTTTGCGAAGAAGAACTTGAAGGAGAAGATTATGGACATTAAACGTGCGAAACAGGAAATCAAAGATTCTGTGGAAGCGTATTTAAATAAAAATGAGTACGGGGAATACCGGATACCGGCGCTCAGACAGAGGCCGGTCCTTTTGATGGGGCCTCCGGGAATCGGAAAGACACAGATCATGGAACAGATTGCAAAGGAATGCGGCATTGGACTGGTGGCTTATACGATCACCCATCACACAAGACAGAGTGCCGTAGGGCTTCCGTTCATCAAAGAAAAAACTTACGGCGGTGTCAGCTACTCTGTGACAGAGTATACGATGAGCGAGATTATCGCTTCGGTATATGAAAAAATGGAACAGACCGGCCTTCGGGAGGGTATCCTATTCATCGATGAGATCAACTGTGTCTCTGAGACACTTGCGCCGACGATGCTGCAGTTTCTACAGTGCAAGACTTTTGGGAATCAGAAGGTGCCGGAGGGATGGGTCATCGTGGCAGCCGGCAATCCTCCGGAGTACAATAAGTCTGTCCGGGAGTTTGATGTGGTGACGTTAGACCGGATCAAACTGATCGATGTGGAGGCTGACTATGAGGTCTGGAAAGAATATGCATACAAAGCCGGAATCCATCCGGCCATTATGGCTTATCTTGAAATTCGTAAACATCATTTTTACAGGATGGAGACGACGGTGGACGGAAAAGCCTTTGTGACTGCCAGAGGATGGGAGGATTTGTCCGACTTTATGAAGGCATACGAAGGACTTGGAAAGACGGTTGACCGGGATGTAATCTATCAGTATATCCGGCATTTAGGGATTGCCAAAGAGTTTGCAAATTATTTGGAGCTTTACAGAAAATACAGAAAGGACTATAAGATTGACGAGATCCTTGAGGGTTCTTTCACAGGAGATATGCTGGAGAAACTGAAATTCGCTCCGTTTGACGAGCGGCTCAGCATTGTCCATCTGCTGAACGGAAAATTAAATGAGTTTTTCATGGAATATGCGAAAACAGATGTCTATGTAAGCGAACTGTTTTCATGGCTGAAAGACTACATGGAGCATGGGTCCATGGAGGAAACGCTGAAAAAAGCCGAGGCAGAATTCCGGGAGAGAAAGAAAGCAGAGCAGATATCAAAGGAAGAGGAACATATTTGGAAGAAGGTCATCGGGAGGCTGGAAAATTATCTTGAAGATTTGAAGAGAGAGAAACCGCAGGATGAACCGAAAGCGGTTCGGAGCTGGTTTAAAGCAGAGACAGAAAGCAGGGAACAGCTGGTGGAGAAGATTTCAGATGCTCTTCTTTATGCCTTTGATTTTATGGAGGCAGCCTTTGGGGACGGACAGGAAATGGTAGTCTTTATCACGGAGCTGAATGTGAATTATTACAGCGTCCGATTTATCAAAGAAAACGGCTGTGATCCTTATTATAAATATAATAAAGGCCTGCTTTTTGATGAAAGACAGGAAGGGATTCTTGAGCAGATCAAAGACGCGGTGAGATAAGGATTTTAGATTTACAAAGAGCTGAAAGCAAGTTAAACTAGAGATATAAAGAGATGGAAGACCAACCGGGAAAGCGCAGGACAGATCAGCAGTTATGCAGAGGAAAGGAGCCTTTTATGAACAAAGATCTAAAGTATGAGAATTATCTGACACAGCCGAATCCACTTCCTTTTGAGGAAGCTATGGAGATTTATGAGGCGATCCTTCAGAATTCGCCGGAGGATGACGAAGAGTTTGAAGAATTTTGGGAACTGGCTCTGAGTGCAATGACGGTCTATGCGGATCTCAGGGCAAATTGGAAGCAGATCAGGAAAGGCCAGCGGGATAATGACGGAAGGACGAGAAAGCATGACAATGTCATACACACGCTGAATCTGTTAAGCGGTATGATGGAGCAGAGAGGGCTGGACGTTTCATGGAGGAAGCAGCTCGGTGACCAGAGAAAACGGATTGGCGATTTTGCCTGCTATATAGCGATGCTTTACGGCTTATCTGCGCGCTAGAAAGGAAATGTAACATGGAAATAAAGATAACCCTGGGTGATATCACAAAGGTTCCGGCAGATGCAATCGTCAATGCCGCCAATCCGACGCTTTTGGGCGGAGGGGGTGTGGACGGTGCCATCCATGCGGCGGCCGGACCCGAACTTTTAGCGGAGTGCCGCACCTTGGGCGGATGTGATACCGGAGATGCGAAGATTACGAAAGCGTACAGACTTCCTGCACAATATGTGATTCACACGCCCGGACCGGTGTGGAGAGACGGGGATGACTGTGAGGAAGAACTTTTAGCTGACTGCTACAAAAGCTGTCTTAAGCTGGCCGCAGAGCATGGATGCAGGCATGTGACCTTTCCGTCCATCAGCACGGGCCTGTTCCGGTTTCCGCTCTCAAAGGCTGCGCCGATTGCGGTGAGGACCATAAAAGAATTCTGCAAAAACAAAGATATTTTTGACTGCATTGAATTCGTCTGTTTCGACGAAAAGACAAAAAAAGCATATGAAACTGCGCTGGAGGATTAAACACCGGCAGTATGTTCCGGGAGAAGGCGGACCATTCTCTTTTCAGAAGAAAGGATGCCGTCTTCTTTCATTTTTTTCAGCTCCCGCATCATTGCGCTCCGGTCTACGGACAGGTAATCCGCCAAATCCGACATGGTAAACGGGATATGAAAGGAATTGGATTTCTGCCGCAGGGATTCCTGCATGAAATAACAATATAACTTTTCGCGGATGGTGCGCTTGCTTAAAACCTCGACTCTCTGGCTGAGACTCATCGTTTTTTTCGATATCAGCCAGGTGACATTCTGGATCAGCCGTGTATGGCAGGCACAGGCATTGGTGCATGGCTTCATAAGAGACTCATAGTCGATCATGAGCACCCTGCATGCTGTATCACATTTCAGGTGAATGTCCTCATACTCTTCAGAATGAAAAGCCAGAATTTCGCCAAAGACACTATTTGGTTCCAGCTTCTCTAAAATGGTCCGGCTTCCGTTGAATTCATAGCGCAGCACGGAAGCAGTGCCGGAGAGAAGAATGCCCATGACAGGTTTTTGGGAAGAAAAATGATGGATCATTTCACCGGAAGAAAACAGTTTTTCCTCTGAGTGAAAACAGTTCAGCATTTTCAGGCAGTCCTTGGATGTGATATCTGTGAACAGCGGATTTTCATTGTACTGCATAAAAAAACCTCCTTTTTTTAAATATGGCATATAAATGTTGCAAATGCAACAGAAAAAATCATGGGCAGCATGGTATACTTACGTCACAGATGAAAGATAATATGATACCAGGGTCAAAAGGGCATGCGTTTCATGCTTGTATGAAAAAGCAGGGCTTTGGGACCCATAAAACATGAGAAAGCAGCCCGATTAGGGCGGATTTCAAATGTTTTTAGGATTGTGGGAGCACAAAGTGCGGAACAATCCGCTGGTATCTGGGGGTCAAAATACCTTTTGACCCTTACATCACAATATGAATAAGTTAATAGATGGAGGTAACAACAATGAAAAAATATCTTTGCGAACCATGCGGCTATGAATACGATCCGGCAGAAGGTGATCCGAGTCAGGGAATCGAACCGGGAACAGCTTTTGAGGATCTTCCGGAAGATTGGGTCTGCCCGATCTGCGGCCTTGGAAAAGACGTGTTTGTAGAAGCTTAAATTTTTCTTTTGCATAGTATTCATTATAACCGGAGTTGAAAACGTCCCGCTGATTTTTGCGGGACGTTTTTCCGTTCAGAAGCTTTCTTCTGCTTTTCAGGCCCCTATTGTCCTGCTGAAAAAATATGATATAATAGACAGCAACATACATTCTATGAATGTTGGGAGGAAGGAACATGGCAAAAAAAGAGCCGAAGACCAATGCGATGAGGATTTTGGAGAAAGAAAAAATCAGGTTTGAGATCCACCGCTATGAATGTGAAGAATTTACTGACGGAGTGGCCATTGCGGATATGCTTGGACAGCCCTACGATAAGGTGTTTAAGACACTGGTTACGGAAGGAAAGAGCAGCCAGTATTTTGTGTTTGTCATTCCGATTGCCGAGGAGCTGGATTTGAAAAAGGCAGCCAAAGCCGTGGGCGAAAAATCAGTGGAAATGATTCATGTAAAGGATATAAACAAAGTCACAGGCTACATAAGAGGCGGCTGCACCGCCATAGGAATGAAAAAGGACTACCGCACTGTGGTGGATGAGAGTGTGAAGAATCTGGAGACACTCATCGTCAGCGGCGGAAAGCGGGGAACACAGGTAGAACTTAATCCCGCGGATTATTTGAGAGCCTGTAAGGGAAGCACGGCGGATCTGGTAAAAGATAAGAGAGGATAAAAAAATGATTGAAGATATTTTGGAATATAACAAGGTGTTTGTGAAAAATAAGATGTATGAACAGTACAAGACAAGCAAATATCCGGACAAGAAGATTGCGATCTTAACCTGTATGGATACCAGGCTTACGGAACTGCTTCCGGCAGCCCTTGGCTTAAAAAACGGGGACGTAAAAATCATTAAAAATGCGGGAGGAGTTACCAGTCATCTGTTTGGAAGTGTGGTGAGAAGTCTTTTGATCGCAATATATGAACTTGGCATTGAAGAGATCATGGTCATCGGTCATACGGACTGCGGTGTCGGCCACATGGACAGCGACAGCATGATCCGGCACATGATCGACCGGGGGATAGAAGAAGACAAGATTAATTTCATCCGGCACTGTGGGATTGACTTTGATTCCTGGCTGGCAGGATTTGACTGTGTCTCTGACTCTGTCAATGAAACTGTGGAACTTTTAAGCACCCATCCGCTGATTCCGGATGACATTAAGATATTCGGGTATGTGATGAATACAGATACCGGAGAGCTTATGACAACAGAAGAATTCAAAGGAGAATAATACATGATTCAGTGTGTATTTGTAGGGCTGGGAGGATTTCTCGGCGCAGTCTTCCGCTATCTTCTCGGACTGATCCCGCTTTCAGCGCAGTTAAGGATTCCAGTGATCACTTTGGGGATCAATGTGCTGGGAGCCTTTGTGATCGGCATGATCGCCGGGTGGACCGGCAGGATACCGGCCCAAAATCCTAATCTGATCCTGTTTTTAAAGACGGGATTATGCGGAGGATTCACTACATTTTCTACGTTTGCTCTTGAGACAGGGACCCTTGTCTCAGAGGGAAGAGTGAGTGAAGGTATTTTATATGTAGTGCTGAGTGTACTGTTTTCCGTTCTTGCAGTTTTTGCAGGACGGGCCATAACAGGATGAGAACCTAAAATTTGCGTATACTATCCCAAAGGAGGGATGGTTATGTCCAGAAATAAAAAGTTTATTCTTGGAGGCATTCTGTTTACGGCTGTGGTGGGCAGCCTTTGGCATTTTATCTATGACTGGATTGGAAGACCGGAGTTTTTCTGGTGGCTGTTTCCGGTCAGTGAGAAGGTAGAAGAGCATTATAAGCTTTTGATTTATCCGAATCTGATATACGGCATTCTGATGTTTCGGTTTATGTACAGGCATATCAGATATTACTGGCTCCGCCTGGCCGTGGGGATCGGTCTGGGCTGCGTGGCAATCAGAGGATTGTTTGACGCATATACCGCTGTGTTAAAGAATGATATGCTGATCATGGATTTAGTCGTATTTGCCGTCAGTATATTGGTATCCTATGCATTCTTCTTAAAAAGGAGTTAAAGGAGGTGCCTGCTTATGAAGCTGTATTATTGTGACCGTGAGCGGGGAACAGAGACATTCATTGCCGAAGCGCAGGAAGATAAAGAAATATGGAGAGCCATGGAACGCTGGCTTACGGAACATGGCTTTGGGCTGATTTATGTGATTCATCACATTGAAAAACAAAAGATTTATTATGAATTTGGAAAAGAACACTGCTTTTTTGTGGTTGTGACATAAGTGAGGAGGAAAAAGAAATGCTGCCGAATGATCCGGTGATACTGTTAAGCTACATCAATACACAGCTGAGGGACTATTATGACAGTTTCGAGGAACTTTGCAAGAGTCTGTGTGTAGACTCAGGAGAGATCAGTACAAAACTTTCGGGTATCGGTTATGAATATCATCCTGAGACAAATCAATTCAGATAGTGGAAAATAAGGGCTGCCG
>NZ_FR889176.1:61040-88417 GCF_000432215.1 Anaerostipes sp. CAG:276 | reverse complement strand
CAGCCGATTCGAAAGAAAATGCCGGAAGAACAGAAACGGTTGGGAAAAATTCAGAGAAACGTTGAATTTATCAGGGAAAATGACTATAATAAAAATAAGGAATGGCAGAAATACGTTGGATAAATAAAAACAAGAGTTGTATATTTACAACAAATGTAAAATACGAAAAGGCATTGAGCTTCTTTAATTTCACAAGAAACTCAATGCCTAAATTTTTACTTTTTTCATATCCTATTGATTCGATACATTTATAAAAACTGCTCAACAAACTCAACCGGAAGCATCGTTCGCTCCGCAGTTTCTTCTGCGGAGAGCCCCTGTGACAAGAAACGTTTTGCAACACTTTCCATGCTCTCTGCCACTTCTACGATATATTTGTCATAATCATAAAACCGCATAACACGCTGGCCCCATGGATATTCTTTGATTCCATGGAGAAATTCAATCCCTTCCAGAGCTTTCAGCTTATCTTCCCAGGCGTCCAAATCTTCCACTTCAAAATAAAGCTGAAAATTATCAGGTTTCTCCTGAGGCTCCAGTTTCACTCCGACCAATTCTTCGTAGTTAGACTGCAGAGACAGGCCATTTTGAAAAGAAACATGAACCCCCAGATCCATCTCTACCGTTTGTTCCATTACCTTCTCATAAAAATTTTTGGACCTTTCCATATCAGATACCGAAATCAACGTACCTCCGTATATCATATTTTCTGCTCCTTTCTGCTTTGTACCTACATTATAGATCAGAATTTAGCAATCTCGCTGTAAAAATCGGACATCTCACGGCGGTATTCCTGTGGAGAAATTCCGCATACAGATTTAAAATCGTGGATACAGTGAGGCAGATCATAATATCCGGATAAATTGCAGGCATTGGTGATGCTGTTTTGAGGATTTTGAAGGAGGTGGATTGCCGAATTGATGCGGACCAGGCGGGAAAAAGTCTTTGCGTTCATTCCGATACACCGAGAAAATATCCGGTTTAAATGCCGCTGGCTGTAATAGACAGTATCCGACAACTCTTTTACAGAGAGACTGCCCATGTTCTGAATAATGTTCTGAATAATGTTCTGAACAGAAAAATGCAGTTCGGGGGACAGAGAAGCTTTTATGTTTGTCAGCAGCAGGCTGTCGATGTCCCTGATCATTTCATATGCACTGCGGGCTTTTTCGATGTTTTCAATGATCCGTTTATCTAACCCGAAACTTAGGTCAGAAGGAGAGAAAGCACGATCAGAAAGCTCCTTTTGCGGAACAGCTGTAAATGCGTATAAACCGGCCGGCTGGAACTCAATAATAAATAACATTTCTGCCTGATTTGCCTGCTCACCGACGCTGCAGGCCGCCGTGGCCGGGCCAAACAAGCGGCTGCTCATCCCGGTTTCATCACATGAACATACCAGAGTTGCGCACCCGTGGGGGATGACGGTGTAATGATTTGAGATCATGTCACTGCCGGGGAAGGTGACAGTGTAATTAGAAATCCAATCCCGCAGTGCCGGATGAGGAAGGAGATACATATAATCCTCTCCTTTTTCCAGAACACGATGGGGTTCGCGGTAAAATCTCAGGTCATCTTTCGTGATCATAAGCTGCCAGTCCTTTCAAAATTTATATACCAGACATTCGTTTTATAACCTTATCATAACATATCAAATGATGAAATCTAATGGAAATCATTTTTGTCTGACCACGGCAGAGCATATAGGTATTATTTTTTGCGAAAATATGTTAAAATTTATGTATCTCGGATAGCGGAGGGAACTGCATATGGATGATTTTATTCGGTTGGAAGAAGTGAGGAAAATATATCAGACGGGACAGGTCGTTACCAAGGCCGTAGATGGGATTAATTTTACCATCAGTGAGGGAGAATTTGTCGTCATCATAGGAGCCAGCGGCGCCGGAAAGACCACGATTCTGAACATTCTGGGTGGGATGGACACCGTAACTTCCGGTTCTGTTTTTGTAGATGGAAATGATATCGCAAAGTATTCAAGAAGACAGCTGACCCAGTACCGGAGAAATGACATCGGATTTGTATTTCAGTTTTACAATCTGGTGCCTAATCTGACGGCGCTGGAAAATGTGGAGCTGGCCCTTCAGATCAGTAAAAATCCGCTGGATGCGGAACAGATTCTTTCGGATGTGGGGCTCTCTGAGCGCCTCTCTAATTTCCCTGCCCAGCTTTCCGGAGGAGAACAGCAGCGGGTTTCCATTGCCAGGGCCCTTGCCAAGAATCCAAAGCTTCTGCTCTGCGATGAGCCGACCGGGGCTCTGGACTATAAGACAGGAAAATCGATTCTAAAACTTTTGCAGGATACTTGCCGTGAGAGAAATAAAACTGTGATTGTTATCACTCACAATCTTGCGATCGCCCCGATTGCAGACCGTGTGATCGAGATCAAGAGCGGAAAAGTACATGATATGCGGATCAATCAGGAGCCTAAATCAGTAGAGACGATAGAATGGTAGGTGGACCATATGAAGAAAGCGCTTCATAAAGACAATTTCATGATGGTCCGAAAGACACTGCCGAGATTTTTGTCGATCTTTTTTATTGTTGCATTGGGAGTAGCGTTTTTTTCCGGAGTCCGGGTTACAGAACCCGATATGAAGTTAACCGCAGATGCCCAGTTTGACGAGAGCAGGCTTATGGATTTAAGAGTCCTTGGCACCATGGGTATCACAGAGAAAGATGTAAAAGCGGTCAGAGAAATTTCCGGGATTTCCGTGGCGGAACCAAGCTACTCTGTGGACACGATCTGTAAATTGAATGACACAGAAAAGGTCTTAAAAGTCATGGCGGCGACCGGCCGGCTTAACCAGATCAAAGTCACAGAGGGCAGGATGCCGAAGACGAACGGCGAGTGCCTGGTGGATTCTTATCTGATGGACCATTCGGATATCAAAGTCGGCGATACGATTACAGTATCATCGGGGACGGATGATGATATTGGGGAGACATTAAAAGAATCCTCACTGAAAGTAGTCGGAGTGGGAAGTTCCTCCTATTATCTTTCCAGAGACAGGGGAACGGCCACTATAGGAAATGGGCAGATCAGCGGTTTTGCTGTGGTGCCGAAAGAAAATTTTAAATTGGATGTCTGCACGGATTTGTATATCACTGTGAAAGGGGCGGCAGGGAAGACTGCATATACAGATGACTATGACGATATCGTAGAAAAAGCAGAAAAAAAGATTAAGAATATTTCAGACAGCCGCTGTGAGATTAGACAAAGGGAAATAAAGGACGAGGCTGAAAAGGAAGTAAAAAAGGCTGAGAATCAATATAAAAAAGAAAAGAAAAAAGCGGATAAAAAACTCGCAGAAGCAGAGCAGAAACTCAAAGATGCAAAAAAGGAAATAAACGCCGGACAAAAAGAGATTGCTTCCCAGAAATATAAGATATCCCAAGGCGAGAAGGAGATACAAAAGGGATGGCAGAGTTACAGAGACGGCAGGAAGCAGCTTTCTAAGGCAGAGAAAGACATTAAAAGCAATGAGAAAAAGCTTGTGAAAGCAGAAAAAGAGCTTGCCAAAGCGAAAGAACAGTTAAAACAGCAGATGCAGCAGGCAGGAGCTATGGGACAGATTCCACCGGAGATGCAGCAGAAATTTGAACAGGCAGAGAAGGAACTATTAAGACAGGAGGCAGTTTTAAAAGCCTCTAAAAAGGATCTGGCCAAAGGAAAAAATGAACTTCAGGCAAGCAAAAAAAAGTTAAACAGTTCTGCCTCTCTGCTGAGGAAGAAGGAAAAAGAACTTAAGAACGGAGAACTTAAAATTTACGAGGCTGAGAAAAAGCTTTCAGATGCCCGAAAGGAGCTCAAAAAGGGAGAAAAAGAATATAGATCTTCTAAGAAGAAGGCTGACCGTAAGTTTGCCAAGGCAAAGAAGAAGATCGATGATGCCCGGAAAGAGATAGATGATATAAAGATGCCCAAATGGTATGTGCTGGACCGGAACAAGATCCAGTCTTACGTGGAATACGGAGGGGACACCGAAAGAATCGGGGCGATCGGAGAAGTATTTCCGGTGATTTTCTTCCTGGTAGCCGCACTGGTAAGTCTGACGACCATGACCAGGATGGTGGAGGAACAGAGAACCCAGATCGGAATTTTAAAGGCTTTGGGGTACACAGGCTTCGATGTGGCAAAGAAGTATGGACTGTACGCCCTGCTCGCCACAGCAGGGGGAAGTATCGCAGGCGTGCTTGTGGGAGAGACAATCCTTCCTAAGATCATCATCGAGGCGTATTCTATGATGTATACGGGGATCGGTCCGGTAAAACATCCGTTTGAGACCAGGTTTGCACTGACAGCCTCCGCGGCCTCTGTGTGTATCACGCTTGGAGCCACCATGTTTGCCTGTTATAAAGAACTGAGGGAAAAACCGGCGCAGCTGATGCGTCCTGAGGCACCGAAGGAGGGCAAACGGATCTGGCTTGAGCGGATCGGAATTCTGTGGAGGCATTTAAACTTTACGTGGAAGTCCACCCTGAGAAACCTGTTCCGGTATAAAAAGCGGTTTTTTATGACCATATTCGGAATCGGCGGGTGTATGGCGCTGCTGCTCGTCGGTTTTGGGTTGAAAGATTCTATTTTTGCCATATCAAAAAATCAGTATCAAAACATTATGACTTATGATGCATCGGTCACACTGGAAGACGATCTGTCTGCAAAAAAGGAGCAGGAAATTGCATCTTGGATACAAAAACAGCATACAATACCAAGCAGCACCAAAATCCGCAGCGTCTCAGTAGATGTGGAGTTTGACGGGGACAGCAAGTCGGCTTCTCTGTTTGTGCCAGAAGATGCGAAAGAACTTTCATCTTATATCCGGTTTAAGGACCGGATATCCGGGGAGAAATACCGGCTCTCTGACAACGGCATTATTCTCACGGAAAAAGTATGCAGCCTGCTGGGCATCAAAATCGGAGATACCGTCATTATTAAAGAAGGAGAGACAAAGACTGTCCGGGCGAAAGTGGAGCATATTACAGAAAATTATATGCATCACAATATCTATATGTCCAAAGATCTATACCAAAAGCTTTATGGAGAGGAGCCGGAGTACAATCAAATTCTTTTAAAAGACAAAGACAGATCCGAAAAAACAGAGACAGATCTTGGAAAAGGTCTGCTGAAGCAGGAGGGGGTGGCATCTGTTTCCTTTATCTCTGATTTTGAGAAAGAGATGAACGATATGCTGAACAATCTGAATATTGTTGTGTTTGTCTTAATTGTATCTGCCGGACTCCTGGCTTTTGTAGTATTATATAATCTGAACAACATTAATATCGCTGAGAGGAAGGCGGAACTCGCAACCCTTAAAGTTTTGGGTTTTTATGACCTGGAGACCGCGGCCTATGTCTACCGGGAAAATATCCTGCTCACCGTCATAGGCACAGCCGTGGGAGCGGGTTTGGGCATCCTCCTCCACCGATATGTGATTTTAACTGCGGAGGTAGATCTGATCATGTTTGGAAGACAGATCCTGCCGGCCAGTTATCTATACAGTGTTCTGCTCACCATAGGGTTTGCGGCGCTGATTAATTTCATGATGTTTTTCCAGCTTCGGAAAATCAGCATGGTGGAATCTTTAAAGAGCACAGAGTGACACCCCAAAGGTAGGAAGGGAGATTGACTATGAAAGGATTAACAATGAAGGACTTGATTTTTTATCACATTTTTCCGCTGGGAGCTTTTGTGGATGATGAGACAGAACATGGGATACTGGAAGTAAAGGAATGGATACCTCATATCAAAGGGCTGGGAGCCAATTCCATTTATTTTTCTCCGGTTTTTGAGTCCAGCAGCCACGGATACGATACGAAAGATTATAAAGTGATCGACCAAAGGCTTGGAACGAACGAAGATTTTAAAGAAGTATGCGATGCACTGCATGAAGAAGGAATCAAAGTTATTTTAGACGGTGTATTCAATCATGTGGGCCGAGAATTCTGGGCATTTCAGGACGTTTTGGAAAAGAGGCAGGATTCTGAATATAAGGATTGGTTCTATATCAATTTTGACGGAAACAGCAACTATGGTGACGGATTCTGGTATGAGGGCTGGGAAGGCCATTTTGAACTGGTAAAATTAAATCTGGATAACCCCGCAGTCAGAGACCACCTTCTGGATGCAGTGGGTATGTGGATGGATGAGTTCGGGATTGACGGTATCCGTCTGGATGTAGCCTATATGCTGAACCGGACATTTATGAAGAATCTTGTGGATTTTGCCAGAGACAGAAATCCGGAGATGGTCTTTATAGGAGAAATGCTGCATGGGGATTACAGCACTCTGGTCAATCACCATATGCTTGATTCTGCCACAAATTATGAATGTTATAAGGGTCTGTACTCCAGTTTTAATACCCACAACATGCACGAGATCGGTTATTCTCTGAACCGGCAGTTTGGCCCGGAACCATGGACACTTTATCAGGGACTCCCTCTGTACAGTTTTGTGGATAACCACGATGTGATGAGGATTGCCACCCAGCTTACGGATGAAAAACATCTGCCTCTGATCAATGCACTCATGTTTGCCATGCCGGGGGTACCGTCCGTCTACTACGGAAGTGAGTGGGGAATCGAGGGATTTAAAGAACCCGGCAGTGACGACGCACTTCGTCCGAGAGTAAAACCTGAGGATCTTAAGCAGGGAGAACTCTATCAATACATCGCAAAGCTTTCAGAAGTGAGGAAACACAGTCAGGCGCTGAAAGACGGCGGTTACAGAGAAATACGTACGGAACAGGATATCATCGCCTTTGAGAGAGAAGCGGGAGAAGAGAGAATGATTTTTGCCTTAAATGCGGGATCGGAGGAATATACCCTGCATTTTGACGCCAGAGCGGGAAAAGGCACGGATCTTCTGACCGGAGAAGAGAAAGATTTTGGGGGAGGGCTTTTGATTCCTCCGTATCAGGCCATGATTATTCAACCTGAGCGTTAGGCTTTCTTGACTTTTTGTGCAAAAACATATAAAATTATAGAAGTGTTTTATGCACAAAAAATTGAATAAGGAGGAGGCCTGTGGTATATATAATTATTGCCATTATCGCAACTCTGGTCATTGTTGCGCCAATTTCCGCCTATGTTGCCAATCAAAGAAGCAAGAAGGCTATGGAAGTAACCATTGGAAACGCAGAGAGCAAAGCCAGAGATATTATAGATGAAGCCATAAAAGCAGCGGATGCGAAGAAACGCGAAGCTTCACTTGAGATCAAGGAAGAAACTATAAAAGCGAGACATGACTTTGAAAAGGAAACAAAGGAACGCAGGGGTGAACTGCAGAAGTACGAAAAGCGCGTACTCAACAAGGAAGAAACTGTTGACAAGAAAGCAGAGATGCTGGAGCGCAGGGAACAGTCTCTGACTGCCAAAGAAAAGAATTTTGAGGCAGACAAGGCAAAAGTGCAGGAGCTCAAGTCCAAACACTTACAGGAATTAGAAAGAATTTCTGGGCTGACCTCTGATCAGGCAAAAGAACAACTATTATCAGCAGTGAAGGAAGACGTAAAGCACGAGACAGCGATGCTCGTAAAAGAGATGGAATCCAGAGCAAAGGAAGATGCGAGAAAGAGAGCCAAGGAGTATGTGGTTACAGCCATTCAGAAGTGTGCCGTAGACCATGTGGCCGAGACGACGATCTCTCTTGTACAGCTTCCAAACGACGAGATGAAAGGACGCATCATCGGCCGGGAGGGCAGGAATATCCGTGCCCTTGAGAATATGACAGGAGTAGAATTGATCATCGATGATACCCCGGAAGCAGTCGTATTGTCAAGTTTTAATCCGGTCAGGAGAGAGATTGCAAGGATTGCTCTTGAAAAGCTGATCGTGGACGGAAGAATTCATCCGGCCAGGATCGAAGAGATGGTGGAAAAAGCCACAAAAGAAGTGGAGACGAAGATGCGGGAAGACGGGGAGGCTGCAACTCTGGAACTTGGAGTTCACGGCATCCATCCGGAACTGGTCCGTCTGCTGGGCAAGATGAAATACCGCACCAGCTATGGACAGAACGCACTGAAGCACTCTATGGAGGTGGCACAGCTTTCAGGGCTGCTGGCATCTGAGATCGGAGTCGATGTCAGGATGGCAAAACGCGCTGGGCTGCTCCATGACATTGGAAAAGCTATCGACCACGAAGTGGAAGGTTCCCACGTAGAACTTGGAGTGAACTTGTGCAAGAAGTACAAGGAACATCCAATTGTAATCAATGCAGTGGAATCCCATCATGGGGATGCAGAACCAGATACATTAATCGCTTGTCTTGTTCAGGCGGCAGATGCGATTTCCGCAGCGAGACCGGGAGCGAGAAGCGAAACACTGGAAAGCTATACGACGAGACTGAAACAGCTGGAAGAGATCGCAGATTCCTTCCAGGGTGTTGATAAAACTTTTGCGATACAGGCAGGTCGGGAGATTCGTGTAATGGTAGTTCCAGAACAAATCAGTGACGACGACATGATTTTACTGGCCAGGGATATTTCAAAACAGGTGGAAGATAACCTGGATTACCCGGGACAGATTAAAGTCAATATTATCCGTGAGTCACGGGTTGTGGACTACGCGAAATAATCAATGGAAAGTGAGACAGCAGATGAATTCGTTCATCTGCTGTCTTTTTCTGATGAGAAAAATCCTTCACACATATTTAAAACGCAAAAAACATGCAGATAACCGCATTTTCGTACGAAAAATGCGGTTAATTTATTATAAAAACGCATATAACTGCAATAAATAGCCTTGACAATGCAAAAATATGCTGGTATTATAAAGGTACAGCAAACAAAACAGGCAAACAGATGCATAAAATGCAGATGAAAGCGCAAAAAAATGCAGAAAGAAAGGAAAACAAGTATGGAAAAGTGGATGGACTTAAGCGGGAAAGTCATGATCGTCACAGGAGGAAGCCAGGGGATCGGTGAACATGTAGTAAAAACACTGAGAAATAACGGTGCCGCAGTTGTGGTTGCGGACTTGAGAAACAATGAGACGTTTGAAAAGGATGAGAACATCTTTTTTGTTGAGTGCAACGTTGCCGACAAGAAAAGCGTGGATTCGATGATGGAACAGGTAATAAAGAAATATGGAAAAATAGATGGCCTTCTGAACAATGCAGGAGTCAGCCGTCCGAGACTGCTGGTTGATTTTTACGGAAAACGGCCGGAATATGAACTTTCAGAAGAAGACTTTGATTTTATGGTCAATGTCAATCAAAAAGGAGTATTCCTGTGCTCACAGGCTGCTGCACGTTACATGATAAAACAGAAATCCGGAGTGATCGTGAATATGTCATCTGAGGCGGGGATGCAGGGCTCCAAAGGCCAGAGCTGCTATTCAGGCACAAAAGGAGCAGTCCTTTCTTACACAATGTCATGGGCGAAGGAGCTGGGCCCCTATAATATCCGCGTTGTCGGTGTGGCACCGTCAATCAATGAGAGAACTCCTATGAATAACGACGCAGCATTTGAAGCGCTTGCGTATACAAGAGGACAGGATAAGAATAATGTTTCATCCGATTATGAAAAAGTTATTCCTATGGGAAGACCGGGGAAATTAGATGAAGTTGCCGACTTGATCTGCTACCTGATGTCCGACCGCGCAAGCTACATATCCGGAACTACTGTAAATATCAGCGGGGCAAAGTCTACACGTTAAAAAGTATTTCAATAGTAAAAAGTCAAAGTATGAGAACCGGAGGTGTAAGATATGGAAACAAAAGCAGGGGCACTGGACAGAATCCGTAAATTTGGCGGGCATATGAGCGGGATGGTTATGCCGAATCTGGGTGCATTTGTGGGCTGGGGACTGCTGGCAGCATTGTTCATACCGACAGGGTGGATTCCCAATGAAAAATTAAATGAGATGGTAGGACCCATATTAAATTATCTGCTGCCGCTTCTGATTGGCTATACGGCAGGCTATAATATCCATGGACAGCGGGGAGGTGTTATCGGTGCATTTACTACCATGGGAGTGATTGTAGGTTCTGATATCACTATGTTCAGCGGAGCCATGATCATGGGCCCGTTTTCTTCATGGCTTCTAAAGAAGTTTGACCATGCCGTGGAGGGGAAAATCAAACCCGGATTTGAAATGCTCATCAATAATTTCAGCCTTGGAATCCTTGGATTTGCTTTGGCTATCCTCGGTTATCTGATCATCGGGCCGGTGGTAAATGCGATTATCGCTTTTTTGACGGCAGGAATCAACTTCCTGATCGCGAAGAAACTGATTCCGCTTTTGGCTGTATTTATGTGCCCGGCCCAGGTGTTGTTTTTGAACAATGCAGTAAACCATGGAATTATCTCACCGATTGCATTCGCTCAGGCTCAGGAGGCCGGTAAATCCCTGATGTTCCTGCTCGATTCTAACTGTGGTCCGCTGCTTGGCACCTTATGCTCTATTGCTGTTTTTGGAAAGGGAAAAGCAAAAGAGACAGCTCCCATGGCGATGTTTATTGCGGGAATCGCCGGTATCGGGGAAGTGTATTTTCCTTTTATTCTGGCAAATCCGATCATGATTTTTGCTACAATGGGCGGTCTTGCAACCTCCCTTCTGCTCCTGGTCGTGCTGGGCGGCGGTCTGGTCGGCATGCCGTCTCCAGGCAGTCTGATCAATATAGCCCTTATGACACCAAAGGATGCTGCGGTGGCAAATGTTCTGGCAATCGGAGCGGGATTTGCGGTGGCGCTGCTGATCGGTTCTTTTATTCTGAAGACCATAGGCTCTCCGGAGGAAGAGGCAGATCTTGCCGTAGCCGGTATCGATATGGGAACAAAGACGGCAAAACCGGAAGCGGCCTTAAAGAAACATAAGCCTTCCTCAGGAGGTGCCATCCGTTATATCATCGTGGCCTGTGATTCAGGAATGGGCTCCAGCGCCATGGGAGCATCGGTTTTAAAGAACCGTCTCCAGAAAGAAGGATATAAAGATATTAAGGTAAAGAATTCATCGGCCAGCCGGATTGATCCTGATGCGGACATGATTATCACGCTGGAAGGGCTGATTGAGAGGGCAAAACTGAGTGTAGACAATACAGGCAGGGAATTTCTGGCGATCAACAACTTTCTGAAAGAAGCTGATTACGACCGGGCTTTGGAAGTGATTGAAGACAGAAACGGCAAAGAAAAAGCAAAACCTATTTTATCAGAAGAAAACATTGCGTTAAATGTGAAGGTAAAGGATAAAGAAGAGGCCATTCGGTATGCCGGAAAAATTTTGGTGGAAAACGCGTATACGACTCCGAAGTATATTGAACATATGATGGAGAGGGAGAGGAGATTCTCTGTGTATATCGGAAACCATCTGGCGATTCCTCATGGGATAGAGTCATCAGATTCGGAAATATATACTTCAGGCCTGTCTGTAGTACAGATTCCGGAAGGCGTTGACTTTGGTGATGGAAATATTGCATACGTTGTCATAGGTATCGCCGGGAAAGACGGCACTCATCTGAACATGCTCAGCAACATAGCGCTGATCTGTGCTGAGGAAGAGAATATTGAAAAGATGAGGCATGCTGAAAATAAACAAGAGATTATGGAACTATTAAAGAATATTTAATGGCCGCTTTTGCTTTCCCTTTTCCAGCGGATTCGTTATAATAATATTAATCTAATCAACAGAATGTATGTGTAGGAGAAGGTAAAGCGATGAAGATGTTAAAAGCAGAGAGGCAGGATAAGATCCTGGAGATTCTGTCCCTCGAAAATAAAATTATTGCCAGCGAATTAAGTGTGAGGCTTGAAGTTTCTGAGGATACGATCCGCAGAGATATTAAAGAATTAGACCAGAGAGGTCTTTTGAAAAAGGTGCACAGCGGAGCCGTAAAAAACGGACCTTTGAAGGAAGATTTTGATGCAAGGATTGATCTGAATCTGGAAGAAAAGATTCGTCTGGCCAAAAAGGGCGCAGAATTGATCAAACCCGGATCTGTGATTTTGATCGATGACGGAACAACTAACTATCAGGTGATCAAGCAGCTGGATAAACACATGCGCTGTACGGTTATTACGAACAGTATTCCGATTATCCTTCTTTTAAGAGATTATCCAAACATCGATGTGATCACGCTGGGCGGGAATCTGTATAAATCTTCCATGGCTACCTATGGCTATGAGGTCATCAAACAGCTGGAGCTGCTTCATCCGGATTTGTATTTTATGGGGATTTACTGTATGAGCAGTGAAGTGGGCATCAGTCATTCATCCATGGAAGAATGCCAGCTGAAACAGAAGATGCTCTCTGTCTCTTATCAGACTGCGGCACTTGTGACCAAGGAAAAGATCGGATCTGTGTCAAATTATGTCATATGCAAGACAGGTGACATTACATATTTGATCACAGATTCTGATCAGTAAATATAGAGCTGTTTTTCAGACAAAACACAGATCAGGAGGGAAAAATGAAGAATGTATTGATTGTGGGAGCAGGACGGTTAGGAAAAGGGTTTGTAGGCGAAACTTTTGACAATGCGGGATGGAATCTTACATTCCTGGATAAGGACCCGAGAGTTACAGAAGAATTACGAAAAGACGGTTGTTATTATGTGAAGGTACACCGGGTGGATGAAATACAAAACCGTACGGTCAAAAATTTTAAAGCATATACTTGTGATGAAGAATACTCATGCATGGAGGCTTTCTTGGAGACGGATGTGATCGTACTTCCGCTTTATCCGGAAGACTTTGAAGAGGCGGCAGGTTATCTGACGAAGTGCTTTGAAGAATTTTACAGGGTGCATCCGGACCGCAGACTGACTATGATCTGTATTACAAATAAAAATTATCTGATCCCTGGAATTACGGAGGCATTCAGAAAAGACTTGTCCGAAGAAGCAAAGGAGTGGTTCGATCAGAATGTAGTGATCCGGGACTCTATTATCCGCAGGAGTACAGATGCCAAGAGTAATTATGATGTCCATATTGATACGGTTGCAGTAAATTCACTTTTGATCCAGCAGCCGGTCAATAACGATTTCAGTGATGTGGAATGGATGGAACTTACGGACAAGATTGAGATGCTCAAAGACATTAAAGTCACCGCAGTCAATGGTCCCCATGCAACACTGGCCTATATGGGATATTTAAAGGGGTACAGTACGATTCCGGAATCTGAGGCTGATCCTGAGATCGCGGAAGTTGTGGAAGGAGTAGTAGAGGAGATTACGGCAGCCGTCATGAAGGAATATCCGATTACACCGGAGGAGCTGCACAACCTCGTTTATTTTGCACCGGCCAAGGGCGTGCTTCCAGATTCTATCTACCGGGTAGGATACGATCCGATCCGTAAATTATCAAAAGGAGACCGTCTGACAGGAGCCGCCGAGCTGTGCCTGAAACACGGCGTCAGTTTTGATTCGATCGCCAAAGCCATGGCGGCCGGATTCCAATATGCGGAGCCCAGGGACGCAAACGCACAGAAACTTCAGCAGGAGATTAAAAACATTGGAATTGAACAGGCCGTATCTGAATATACTGGTCTGGACGCAGACAGCCCGATTGCAAAACGTGTCATCGAATATTATCATCAGTCTGCAAGATAGAAGGCGGAGGAGCATATGGACGGATATAAAAAGATCAGACAGAATCTCGTACATCAGGGAAAAGTAGTGGGGTTTTATGAAGATGTCATTACACTGCCCAATGGCAATACTGTCACCTGGGACCTGGTAAAGCATCCGGGAGCCGCAGCAATTATTCCGGTCACGGAGGAAGGGAATATCCTGCTGGTCCGTCAATATAGAAATGCCCTGGACGCAATGACTTATGAGATACCGGCCGGAGGTATTGAGCGGGGGGAGAGCGGATACGACTGTGTAAAAAGGGAGATCGAGGAAGAGACAGGGTGCAGGGCAGAAAAGATTGAACCTCTGATCACGATTGTAACCGCCATTGGCTTCTGCGATGAAAAAATTCCAATCTTTGTAGGGACAGGACTTCATAAGACAGAGCAGAATCTGGACGAAGACGAGTTTATCGATGTATATGAATTTTCGCCTGAGAAAGTGAAGGACATGATCTTAAAAGGAGAGATTGTGGATGCCAAGACGATTTCCGGAATCATGACATATTTGAGTACGCTGTGAGGATGAAATACCGGGTGTCATAAAGAAAAAAGGTAGCACATATAATTTTATGTGCTACCTTTTTATATCCGCGGAGCAAATGATATCTGGGAGGGAATTTAGATGGAGCGGAAAAAATTTTTCATCGGTGTGTTCGTGCTGACCGGCCTTGTGCTGGGAAGCCTTTTTACAAATGCAGTGTATAAGGATTATCTGGAGTATGGGGGACAGATGGATTCCCTTGTCCTCAGCGGGAAAGGACTTTACATATCAGGCAGCAGCCTTCTGCCCTATATTTTATTTAAGAGGGGAAAGCAGTACGGCATTTTATTTCTGATCGGTTTTATTTTGAAGCCGGTGGTGCTTTTATACGGCGGACTTTTCTGTCTTTCTTTTTTTCTGGGTTCGATCCTGTCTCTGCAGGTAATGAATTTAGGGATCGCAGGTCTGCTGATTGTGATACTGAGCCTGTTTCCGCACTATATCTGTTACGGCGGTTCCATGTATCTTCTGTATCAGCGAAATGTAAGAGATGAAAAAAAAGAAGAAATAACCTTTGATACAGGTCATTCCTTCTTAAAAAAGTTTTCCATTCATCTGGAACTGATATTGCTGGTGCTGGGATGCTTTTTAGAGAGCTATGTCAATCCCGGAATCTTAAACATGTTCAGCCATCTTATAAAGTAATTCCTCTGTCTTTTCCCATCCAAGGCAGGGGTCTGTGATGGATTGGCCGTACACGCCGTTTCCGATCGGCTGGCTGCCGTCTTCGATATAGCTTTCGATCATGATGCCTTTGACGAGAGAATTGATCTCGGGGAGAAAGCTTCGGCTGTGGAGGACTTCCTGGACAATCCTTGGCTGCTGATCCCACTGTTTTCCTGAGTTGGAGTGGTTGGCATCCACAATGACGGCCGGGTTCGCAAGGCCGAATTTTTCATACATGTAAGCAACTCTTGCCAGATCTTCATAGTGGTAATTCGGTACATTGTTGCCGTGTTTGTTGACGGAGCCGCGGAGAATCGCATGGGTCAGAGGATTTCCGTCTGTATTTACTTCATAGCCGTTGGCGATGAAATTGTGGGAACTTTGTCCGGCGACGATAGAATTCATCATCACGGTGAGATCGCCTCCGGTTGGGTTTTTCATTCCTGCGGGAATGTCGAAACCGCTGACGGTCAGACGGTGCTGCTGATTTTCCACGGAACGGGCGCCTACGGCTACATAGGACAAAATGTCTTCCATGTAGGGCCAGTTTCCGGGATAAAGCATCTCATCAGCCGCAGGCATATGGAATGCTTCCAGAGCGTCGATGTGGAGTTTTCTCACGGAACGGAGACCTGCGGCCATATCCGGAGCTTTCTCAGGGTCCGGCTGGTGGACCATTCCCTTGTATCCGGCGCCGTTTGTTCTCGGTTTATTTGTATAGATCCTTGGGATCATCAGGAGCTTGTCGGAAACCTTTTCCTGAACGCCGGCCAGGCGTCCCAGATAGTCCATCACCGCTGTTTCGTTGTCGGCAGAGCAGGGACCAATGATTACGATGAATTTTTCCGATTCCCCGGTGAAGACCTTTTTGATTTCTTCATCTCTTGCCTTTTTTATCTGCCGTGCCTCTCCGCTCAAAGGAAATTCCTGCTGGAGTTCCTCAGGAGACGGCATTTTATTGATTCTATGCATACCCATAATCTTATCTCTCCTTTATTTCTCAATCTGTATGTAGACGGCTCATAAAGCCGATTGTTATAAGTTTACCAAATGTTCACAGTGCTGTAAAGAAGGAAAGGCAAAACGGTGTGTACCCGAAAAAATCCTGAAGATGCCTTTACAAACGGGAAAAATTTGTCTATAATAAACATAGTATAAAATTGCATATCGAAGTAGAGAATAATGATTCTCCAACTTCAGGGCAGAGTGAGACGTTTTAAAGCGTCAATTCTCGACTGGCGGTGATCCTTTTTTATAGAGCAGAAGGCAAGTCCGCGAACCGAAAGGCCGATTGAGTGTGAATCTCAAACCAACAGTATAGTCTGGATGAAAGAAGTAACCATGGACGGTATTTTTGTATCGTTCAGCACAGCCCTGTCTTTGGTGACAAGGGCATTTTTTATTTTGCAGGGTTGGATCAGACATCCCCCTCAGAATAAAAGAATTGTTAAATGGAGGAGAAAGAAAATGATGAATGAAACAGCAGCAGTGAGTAAAGTAAATGTAAGAAAGATCACGGTGACCGCCATGCTTGGAGCGCTGGCCGCAATTCTGATGTTTTTTGAATTCAGCGTGCCGTTTATCATGCCGGGATTCATTAAGATGGACTTTTCAGAACTTCCCGCTCTGATCGCCGCATTTTCCATGGGGCCGGTATCAGGCATCGCAGTGTGCTTCATTAAAAATATTGTAAATCTTCTGCACACTACGTCCGGCGGAGTAGGGGAGATTTCCAACTTCATTCTTGGAGTCTGCTTTGTACTTCCGGCAGGTCTGATCTACAAGAGAAACAAATCACAGAAAGGAGCACTGATCGGTGCCCTGACAGGTGCTGTCATAATGGCAGTGGTGAGTGTGTTTTCCAACTATTTTGTCGTCTATCCGGTCTATGAAAACTTCATGCCGATGGAAGCAATTATCGGAGCTTACCAGGCGATCAACCACAATGTCAGAAACTTATGGGATGCATTGATCTGGTTTAACATGCCGTTTACCTTCGTAAAAGGAATGTTCAGCGTTGTAATTACATTTTTGGTATATAAGAGGATATCTCCGATCTTAAAAGGAAAACATTAAGATTTAAGACAATTATCACAGAATATAATAAAACGTCAATCCGAACTTAAGGATTGACGTTTTTTGATGAATGTTTAATTTAATTTTTGTTTTGCATTATCTAAAAATGAATCTGCGGCCACGATATAGCGCTCGTGTGTGCCGATGCCGATCCGGCCTTTATTGTCCATAATTTCCGCCTGAAACTCTAATTTCTTCCGGTTGATCTCTGTCAGGTGACACTGGCAGGTGACTTGGCACCCTACGGGAGTGGCAGACACATGGGAAATGTTTAAATTGGTGCCGACTGTGGTCATGCCCTCATCCAGCTTTCCCTCTAATAATTTTACGGCAGCTCTTTCTACCAGGAGTGTCATGGCAGGTGTGGCATACACAGGAAGGCTTCCGCTCCCCCAGTGGGCGGCAGTCAGTTCGTCAGTAACCTCTTCTGACAGGGTGATCTTGTCTCCAATTTCAATCTTCATAAGTTGTCCTCTCTTGATTTATTCCGTATCGTTTTAGGATAGGTAACATTTCATACACTTAGTATAGCAAAATAAGATAAAAATGCTATAGTTTTTTAAGAATTTATTGTAATCTGTGTATGTCTGAAGACGGTTCATACAGTGTGAGGCTGTAAAAGTCCAGAAAAGGCTATGGTGTAAAGCCGGTAAATACGTTAAAATAGTTTTTGACGGATATAATATTAAAATTAAGGTGAGGAGGAATCTTATTGAAATTATACATGATGAGGCATGGAGAAACTTCATGGAATAAAATACGCAGAATTCAGGGACAGTCGGACATTGATTTGAATGAGGCAGGCAGAGAGGCGGCCAGGCTCACGAGTGAGGCTCTGAAAGATTTCAGATTCGACGCAGCCTATACGAGTCCGCTCAGCAGGGCCAGGGAGACAGGAGAGATCGTACTTGCGGGAAGAGATATCCCGCTCATCGAGGACGAACGCCTGAAAGAGGCCAATTTTGGACCGTATGAAGGGGCCGATCTGAATGAATTATACGAAAAAAAAGAACCCATTCTGGACTTTTTTGACCGTCCGCATAAGATGACGCTGATCGAGGGTGCGGAAACCCCGGCACAGGTCGTAGAGCGGTCGAAAATATTTCTGGAGGAATTTATTCTCCCGATGGAAAAAGAAGCAGAGAGTGTGATCTTATTTACACATGGGGCGTTTATTCACGGAATGCTGACAAACATGTATAAGAGAGATGTGAGAGATTTTTGGAAGGGGCCCAAGCTGAAGAATTGTTCCATTAGTACGGCAGAAGTAAAAGACGGCTGTTTCTGTGTGCTCAGTGAGGCAGAGGTCCTGTATTAAAATTCAGAAAGAGAAAGAAGCTAAAGGAGACATACAATGACGAAATATGAGTTTTTAAAGGAACTCCGGGAAGCGCTGGAGGGACAGGTGCCGATGAGTGAAATTGAGGATTCCATTTCCTATTACAGAGATTACTTCAGCCGCCAGGAGGCAGATGGAAGAAGCGAGCAGGAGATCTTGGAAGAACTCGGCAGCCCAAGGCTGATTGCAAAATCCATTATCGAGACAAAGGGCGGGGAGCAGATCTATTATGAAGATACCTATGAAGAGCAGGTGAATGAAGAGGAAGGTTCTCCGAAAGTTTTTGTGTTTGATTCTTTTCTGACGAAGATTGGATGTCTGGCAGCAGTGATCATTGTCATCATACTGATTGGAAGTATGTTCGCCGTAGCGCTGCGGTTTATCGGACCGATCATTATGATCCTCCTTCTTATTTATCTGATCAAAAATGTTTTCGGAAAGAGGTAAGGGCAGAAAATGAATATCATTCAGGAAGTAAACCAGGCCAGAGAGCAGATCGTAAAGTACAGGCAGGATCTTCACCGATGTCCGGAGATGGCTTTTGAAGAATATGAGACTACAGCCTATATCAAGCGGCAGCTGGATGCCATGGGGATATCCTATAAGCCGCTGTATCCCACCGGCATTGTGGCGGAGATCGGGAAGGGCAGGGAAGCTGCTGCACTAAGGGCCGATATTGATGCATTAAAAGTAGAAGAGGAGACAGGATGTTCTTTTGGGTCAGAACATCAGGGATATATGCATGCCTGCGGACATGACGGGCATGCAGCCATTCTTTTGGGCACAGCCGGTATTCTGAAAAAGCATGAAAAGGAATTATCAAAAAAAGTATTTCTTGTTTTCCAGCCAGCGGAGGAGACTGCCCAGGGAGCAAAACTGGTTCTGGAGTCAGGGCTTTTAGAAGACGTAAAAGAAATATTCGGACTCCATATTTTTTCCGGAATCGAAGCCGGGAAGATTTCTCTGGAGGCGGGGCCGAGAATGGCTGCCACGGACTGGTTTTCTATAGACATCAGAGGAAAATCCGGTCATGCCGGAAAACCGCATCTTTGTACAGATGCATCGGTAATCGCTGCGGCCACAGTCATGAACCTTCAGACGATCGTGAGCAGAAATACCGATCCTCTGGACTCGGCTGTAGTTACCGTGGGAAAGATGATCTCAGGTACAGCCAGGAATGTCATATCCGGCTCTGCCAGAATCGAGGGAACAGTCCGGACATTTTCGGAAGAGACTGAAAAAATGGTGAAGGAACGGGTCATCGAAATCGCCGTGGGAACAGCCGGTCAGCTGGGAGGAGAAGCGGCCGTAGATTATCCGCCGTCCAGCCATCCGCCTCTGGTCAACGGGAAACCGACGGTGGAGAGAGCCATGCGGGGAGCAGGAAAGATTTTTTCCGAGAAAGATTTTGTGCATGTGCCTCCGATGATGCTCGGAGAAGATTATTCCAACTATTTAAAGACGATTCCGGGAGCGTTTGCATTTGTGGGCGGGGGTAAAGATCAGTTTCCCAATCACCACAGCAGATTTGATATGGATGAAAAGGCACTGGAAAGCGGAGTGAAACTGATGCTTGCTTATGTCATGGAAGAGTAGGCGGTTTGCAGGGATGAGCGGTACAAAAAACGGCAGAATGTACAGTATTTCGTGCTAGACCGCAATTCACAAGTATGCTATAATCATAGCCAAAGAAAAAATAGGCCTCATTTACGGCCTTGCAGATTATAAACCAGGGAAAAGGCGGGTAATTATGAATTTAGTTTATCGTAGTACAAGAAACAGGGAAGAGACAGCATCTGCTTCTGAAGCGATCCTTAAGGGACTGACGAATGACGGAGGACTTTTTGTGCCGGATTCTATTCCAAAGCTTCAGGTTTCGGTAGAAGATTTGAAAGAAATGACTTATCAGGACATTGCGTATGCGGTTATGAAGGAATTTCTCACAGATTTTACAGAGGAAGAGTTAAAAACCTGTATTGCCAATGCTTATGATAGTAAGTTTGACACAGAGGAGATCGCCCCGATCGTAAAAGCAGGGGACGTATACTATCTTGAGCTGTTCCACGGCTCCACCATCGCATTCAAGGATATGGCTCTCTCCATTCTCCCGTATCTTTTAGTTACTTCCGCAAAGAAGAATCATGTGGAAAATGAAATTGTGATCCTGACAGCCACTTCCGGAGATACGGGCAAAGCTGCTCTGGCCGGTTTTGCAGACGTGCCGGGAACGAAAATCATTGTCTTTTACCCGAAATCCGGGGTCAGCCCGATTCAGGAAAAGCAAATGCTGACTCAGAAGGGTGAAAACACTTACGTTATCGGCATCAAAGGTAATTTTGACGATGCCCAGACCGGAGTGAAAAAGATGTTCTCCAACAGGGAACTGGCCGCAGTGATGGATGGGAACGGATATCAGTTTTCATCTGCAAACTCAATCAACATCGGACGTCTGGTTCCTCAGATCGTATATTATGTAAAAGCCTACGCGGATCTGGTGAAAAAGGGTGCAGTAAAGGCAGGAGATCCGATGAATGTCGTAGTGCCTACCGGAAACTTTGGAAATATTCTGGCAGCGTTTTATGCAAAACAGATGGGAATTCCGATCGGAAAGTTTGTCTGTGCGTCCAATGAAAATAAAGTTTTGTTTGATTTCTTCCAGACCGGAGAATATGACAGAAAGCGTGAGTTTGTTGTGACATCATCTCCTTCTATGGACATTTTGATTTCCAGCAATCTGGAGCGTTTGATTTACAGAATTACAGGAAATGATGCCGAACAGTGTGCGAAGTTTATGAATGCCCTGACAGAAGACGGTGCATATGAGATCACACAGGAGATGAGAGACCAGCTCACAGAGTTCTTCGGGGCCTATGCCACAGAAGAAGAGACTATGGAGAAGATCAGACAGGTCTATGAGTCAGAACATTATGTACTGGATACCCATACGGCAGTGGCATCCGTGGCATATGACAAATATGTGAAAGACAGCGGTGATAAGACACCGGCAGTCATAGCCTCCACCGCAAGCCCGTATAAGTTTACCAGAAGCGTAATGAATGCCATCGATCCAAAATATGATGTAAAGTCTGATTTTGAACTAGTGGATGAGTTACATAGAATTTCCGGTGTGGCTGTTCCGAATGCCATCGAGGAGATCAGGACGGCTCCGATCCTCCACGACACAGTCTGTGAGACGGCGGCTATGGAAGAAGAAGTGAAAAAAATCCTGAATATTTAAGATAAAGATGATTAAAATACGGCAGAGTTAAATTCTCTGCCGTATTTTTTGTCACAAAAAAGTATTTTTGTAGTCTAATACAGCAGGAGGTAAAATTTATGGATAAGATAACAAATCAACAACTTGAACTGCTTATCGGCAGAGCCGTAGACGGAGACAAAAAATCTCTGGAAACAGTGATCATGAGCGTACAGGACCTGATCTTCAATCTTTCTCTCAGGATGCTTGGGACTTTCGCGGATGCAGAGGATGCGTCACAGGACATCATAGTGAAAGTCATCACCCACTTGTCATCGTTCAGAAAAGAGAGTGCTTTTTCTACATGGGTCTACAGGATAGCGGTAAATCATTTGAAAGATTACAAAAAACATATGTTTGCCAACAGTCCTCTGAGCCTGGAGTTTTACGGGGATGATATTGAAAATGCTCAGATCCGCGATATTCCTGATCTGACACAGAATGTGGAGAAATCTATTTTAGAAGAGGAACTGAAAATGTCATGTACCAATGTGCTGCTGCAGTGTCTGGACAGCGAGAGCAGATGTATTTTTATTCTGGGGACAATGTTTAAACTGGACAGCCGTATCGCAGGTGATATCCTTGGCCTGACACCGGAAGCATACCGAAAGAGACTTTCCAGGATACGCAGCAAAGTGGCAGATTTCCTCGATCACTACTGCGGCGAATTTGGACGGGGGACATGCAGGTGCAGAGACAGGCTCAACTATGCCATAAAGAATCACCGTCTGGACCCGGGCAGGCTTCAATATACGGCGGCAAATGAAATTTCAGAGCAGACAATGTTTCATGTAAAGGATGCTATGGAAGATATTGACGACTTGTCAATGAAGTTTTCTTTCTGCAAATCCTATGGATCACCGGAGAAAATGAAACAGTTTATCAGGGAGTTTCTGGATTCTGCTTCGTTTTCTGTCGTGAAAGAATCGTGAGGAGGTATTAGATATGAATATGGAACTGATTTTAAATTATTTATCGGAACTCAGCCGGAATAATAACCGGGAGTGGTATCATGAGCATAAAGAAGAGTACCGAGAGGCCAATGCTGAATTTGAGTCGCTTATTCAGGAGCTGATTTTGAGAATCGGGGAAAATGACAGCAGCATCCTTGGGAATATTCCTAAAAAACTCACATTCAAACTGGTCAGGGACACTAGGTTCAGCCGTGATAAGTCTCCGTATAATCCCTGTTTCCGCGCTCACATTTCATCAAGAGGCAAACTGCCGGTTCCCGTCGGATATTATATTATGATCCGGCCGGGGGATCAGTCTTTTTTAGGCGGAGGTTTATTTGCGGATATGTTTAAAGACGCTACAAGGATGGTGAGGGATTATCTCTCAAAACATCCTGAGGAGTGGGAACAAATCATCGGGTCTGATGAGTTTCAGAGCTGTTTTGCTGTAAAGGGCACGGCGCTGAAAAATGTGCCTGCAGGCTATGATAAGGATCATCCGCAGGCCGAATATCTGAAGAATAAAAGCTGGTATCTGGAATATTTCATAAAAGACGAGGAACTCCTGAATGAGGAACAATTTTTGGACAGAGCAGTGGACGTTTTTCGTAAGATGAAACCGTTTAATGATTATCTGAACAAAGCTTTGGAAGGCTTTGAAATGCCCCAGAGATAAAATTACAATGGGTGGACACGCTTCGCGTGTTAAGGTATACCCACAGGGCATCCCGTAATTCAGACCCTGCGGGTGGACATGCTTCGCATGTTAAGGTATACCCACAGGGCATCCCGTATTTTATACCCTACGGGTGGACACGCTTCGCGTGTTAAGGTATAATTTAAGAAAAAGTATGTGAGGAGACGGTGAATTATGCCAAAGGATTTATTTGATAAGATCGAGCAGACCATAACGACTACTGGGAAAGCAGCGGCGAAAAAAGCAAGGGAAGTAGCGGATACGGCAAAGATTAAAAATGACATCCGAGTTGCAAAGCGTGAATTAAATGATTTGTATGAGCAGGTTGGACGGCAGTATTTTGAGTCTCATATGGATTATCCGGAAGCGGAATATATTGATCTGTTTAATCTGATCGAAAAGATCCGGGGAGATATCAAAGTCATGGAAGCAGACCTTGAGATGGTCAGAGAAGAAGAATCGTAAGAGTGTGATTAGTAAAATATAAAAGCCGGCAGGATTAAACTTCCTGCCGGCTTTTTAGTATAGTGTGATCAGAGATTTGTTTTTCTTTCCATGAGATATCTTGTCAGGAAGAAGCAGACGAAAATCTCTATGATGCTGCCGATGATCATCATAGGCATCAGATAGTAGCAGAATTCCTCAAGTCCGGTAAAATTCATGAAGTTCGGGAAGATGGACGAGAAGATGTTGGTCACAAGTGAAAGCGCCGCAGTTGCAAGGAAATAAGTTCCTATGGATGCTCCCAGACGATGATTCGGCAAAAGACCTCCGATAGTAATACAAAGGTAAATAAACAATGGTGATGATATGGCATTCAATATCAATGCAGACAAAGTCTCGGTGATAAATAAAAATCTGATTCCCGGGTCAATCTTGTTAAATTCCTGGAATGAAAGGGACAGCACCTGACAGAAATCAGTCCAGTATGGCGTACCTGCCAGGAAAATAAAAATAGAGAACATGAAGGCGACGGAGGAGATTACAACCCAGAAGATACTGATCAGAAGTTTGCTCAGGATCTGGAGGTTGACGGAAACAGGAAGCGTAAAGCTTAAGTATCCCTCATCGGTATAAAAGTTCTTATAAAACCGGTAAAAAGATATAATAAAGCACATGAGGAACAGAGCGATCACGGCCACCACATAAATGGTTACAATAAAAATGCTGAAAGTCATGCGCAGCGGATCATTGCCGAACCCGATCATCATCATAAACAGTTTAAATAACAGTGTGATCCCGCCGAATGTTGCGAGCAGAGGCACAAAATACCGGGCGGTGGCTTTCAATTCATATTTCAGTAGTTTTCCTAGCATTTGAATACCTCCCTGAATAACTGGTCCACAGATTTTTGTTTCTCTTCCCGGATCTGGTCGACGGTTGCAGACAGAGTGATCTTTCCGTTCTGCAAAAACAGGACGTCGTCCAGGACGGTTTCGATGTCACTGATCAGATGGGTGGAAATGATCAGGCTGGCATCCGGATTGTAGTTTGAAATAATCGTTTTCAAAATATAATCACGGGCAGCAGGATCTACACCGGCAATCGGCTCATCCAGAAGATATAATTTTGCATTCCGGCTCATGACTAAGATGAGCTGTACTTTTTCTTTTGTTCCCTTAGACAATGTTTTCAGGCGCTTATTTTCGTCAATACCAAGATCCTTCAGCATATAGAGCGCCTTTTCTTTGTTGAAGTCTTTATAAAAATCATCAAAGTAGGTAAATACTTCATGGATTTTCATCCACTCCGGAAGATACATCCGGTCCGGGAGATAGGAAATGTGTTCCCGGGAATGGATGCCCAGGGGCTGACTGTCAAACAGGATCTCTCCTTCGGTTGCTGTCAGCAGGCCGTTGATCAGCTTGATCAGTGTGCTCTTGCCGCTTCCGTTGGGGCCTAAAAGACCAATAATACGTCCGGAGGGAATTTTTAAGTTGAGTCTGTCTAAGGCTAAAAAACCTGAGTAGACCTTAGAAAGATTATTACATTCAAGAATATAATTCATATACATACCTCTCATTGCTATCTTATTAGTTTGATAATGTCTTCTTTTTTCAGACCATATCGTTCCATCTTCTTCAGGAACTCCGCAATTTCCTTTTCGGCAATCGAAGCCTGCAGTGACTGGATCAGCTGCTCATCTTCGGTGACAAAGCGTCCGCTGGTCCTCTGGGAATAGAGCAGGCCGCTGCGCTCCAGTTCGGACAGTGCTTTCTGCATTGTATTCGGATTCACAGAAGCACAGGCCGCCAGATCCCGGACGGAAGGCAGCTTTCCTCCGAGAGGATAGACACCGGAAAGGATGTCGCCTTGAATATGTTCCATCAGCTGAAGATAAATCGGCCGGTCATCAGATAATTCCCATGCCATAATAAACCTCGCTTTCTTGTATTAAGTATCTAGTACAATGGTATAATAAACCGGAAAAAAAGTCAATTAGTTTTTAAAAATAAATTGACTGGTGCTGGAAAAATATGTATAATGAGATTAATAAATGGAAATAAAAGGAGGATTTACATTATGTTTCAAATTGTAGATATGACAGATATGGGCAATGGCCGGGATTCCAATCAAGATTCTTATCTCTTGAAAGAAGAGGAGATCTGCGGACAGCAGATACTGATGGCGGCTATGTGCGACGGTATGGGAGGACTCAGCAGAGGAGAGATCGCAAGCGGTTATATTGTAGGTTCGCTGGACCGATGGTTTACCCACACACTCCCGGTCCTCCTCAAACAAAAGATGAAGATTATGAGGATTCAAAAGGAACTGGTGGCTGCCATCAAGAAGATCAATCACCGGCTGATCCTTTTGAGCCGGGAATACGGGGACACCATGGGGAGTACTCTGACGCTTCTTTTTGCGGCAGACCGCCGTTTTTTTGTTCTGAACATCGGTGACTCCAGAGCCTACTGGTTTGACCGGGAACAGAAGTATGTCACCAGGGATCATACCCTGGTCCAGGAAGAAGTCAGCCGCGGACTGCTGACCATAGAGGAAGCGAGGACAGATGCCAGAAAACATATTCTGATGCAGTGTATTGGCGTTACAAAGGAGATCACCATTGACTGTTACAACGGGAAAATTAAGCCGGGGATGGAATTTCTGCTCTGTACAGACGGGTTCTACGGCATGCTTAGGGAGGAGGAGATTTACGAAGTGGAAGCATCCAAAGATGAGATGAAACGATGGGTGAGAGAGTGCTTTGACAAAGTAAAAGAAAGAGGGGAACTGGACAACTTATCATGCATTGTCGTAAAAGTTTCCTGACATGGACAGAGATTGTGCAGGAAACTGTATACTTTTAAAGCAGTTGGGGAGGGGAGGACAGGGAGAGATCTATTTAGCCTGGGATGAAGAAAAATCAAGCTACACAGCGGTTAAAAGGTTTGAAAGCCGGCTCTTGGAAGGGATCAGGGAAGCGCGTATACTGGAGTCATTATGTCATCCGGGGATACCGAAGTATCTTGGACGGAGATTGGAAGACGGACACTTAGATCTTTTTATGGAATATATTCCGGGCATCTCAGTAAAAGAGTATATCAGGCTTCATGAGAAGATCCCCGAACGCCGGACAGCTGTATGGGGCATACAGCTGCTGGATATTTTAGACTATCTTCATAGGAGATCTCCGCCGGTGATCCACTGCGATATTAAACCATCCAATCTGATAATCACAAGGAGAGGCAGGCTCTTTCTGATCGACTATGGCACGGCAGTTCTGGGGAAGGACGGGAATCAAAAGCTGGGGACCTGCGGATATGCTGCACCGGAGCAGATGGACGGACTCGGATATGCAGATGAACAGAGTGATATTTACAGTTTTGGCATGACCCTATATCACATGGTTACAGGGCATCACCCTGGTAAAAAACCATGGGAAGATGATAAAAACTATGGGTTTTCCAGGGGATTTGCGAGAGTATTGAAAAAGTGTATACGAACGGACAAGGAAGACCGTTATCAGACAGTATCAGAAGTGAGACGCGGGCTTAAGAGAGTTTTAAGAAAGCGGGCCGCTGTCTGGGCTGGGGCAGCAGTTTCTTTGATTCTTGCGGCAGGCGTTTGCTGGAAGTCCGGATACAAAAAAGAGCAGCCTGCATATGCTGTGCTGCTAGCTAAAGCCGAAGAAGAACGGTCAAAGGCGGGGAGCAGATTTTCGATGAAAGCAGTTCGATATTATGAGCTGGCGGCGGATCGGGAACCGGATCAGGCAGCCGCATATGAGCGGCTGCTGAGATACTATCAGTCTGCAGGGA
>NZ_FR889176.1:39672-61024 GCF_000432215.1 Anaerostipes sp. CAG:276 | reverse complement strand
GCAGGGAGAGAAAAAGAAGGCCTTACAGTTCTGGCAGAGTATGTGGAGTCTAAAGATTTTGACGCTGTGGGGAAGGACAAACTTTTATTCAGAATGGGTCTTTTATATCTCCAGGGAAAAGAGGGAAAGGGAGGATTCCCGCCGGACCCGGTTTTGGCATACCGGTATCTGGCGATGCAGGAGCATCCCACAGACACCCAAAAAGATTATACAGAACTTGCGGGGATTTTATCAGGAAAGAGCTGTCAGGGAGACAGGCTGTGGAGAATTTTGGACCGGTGCGGGCAAAAAACAGAAGATTTTCAGCAGGCTTACCTTTTATTTCAGATTTGCCGGCAAAAGGAGCAGGAATTAAAGAAGTACGGAGATGCTGAGAAAAAACAGGAGGAACTGGCGGATCTCATGGAAAAACTGTCTGAGAACAATGATGAAAAGAGGACTGCACTGTACGAAAAAGCGGCATTTTATGAGCGTATGATAGACAGCCGCGGTCTTGAGCCATGGATAGAGGCCGCGGATCGGTACACAGATATGCTGGACCGGGAGAAGGAAAAGGCAGAGCTGCAGCTGAAAAAGGCCGGACTGCTCGCTGTATATGGCAGAAAAAAGAGTGCGGAGGAAGTGCACCGGGCAGTGATCAGACAGTATTCAGGATGGCCTGAGGGATATATAGCATATGGTTTTTATCTTGCAAAAGCAGGAAAGAGGGATATGGCACAGGATATGTACCGCAGGGCAAAGGGGCTCGGTGCAGGAGAGGGTACGGAACTTCAGAAACTAGGGGCTGTTTTGGGGGAGGGAAATGATTAGATGCTGAATCGAAAAAAGATAGCAGGACTGTTTATGATCGTGTTTGCTGCGGCGGGATACACGGTTTTTGGCGGAGAAAAAGAGGAATCTTTTTTGAGGGCGGAGTTCGCGGATGGAGAGCAGGAAACTTATACAGCAAAGGAGCGGGAACTAAAAATTACTCTGCTGAAGGAAGGAGCAGACAGGGACAAAGTAATCTGCCGCGCCGAAGGGAACGATGGTAAAGAAAAGTGGGATACAGGAAATATAACTTGGCTGTCAGAAAAAGAGGGCAGGGTTATCTTTCGGAGGGAGGGCTGGTACAGAGTCAGTGTGGAATATGATGGTGAATCCAGTATGCTTCAGGAATTTTGTCTGGAAACAACAAAACCGGAGGAGCCGGAGGCGGATACGGGTTCCTATATGCAGGGCAAATGGACAAACCGCCCTGTGCATATAAATTTGTCTCAGGGAAGCTCTTTTTCAGGACGATCCGGCTTTGAATACCTGGAATCAGAACAGGGAGAGTGGAAAGCAGCTGAGGGAGACAGTATTACAGTTAAGACAAACGGGATGCACAGATACAAAGTGCGCGCGGTTTCCAAGGCAGGGAACCGGAGTGCCGCTGCCAATGTCTTTGTGAAGTTCTGGGATAAACAGCCCGGGAAACCAAAGGTAAACTGCCCCGGCTCCGCGGATGGAGAGTGGCACAAAAAAGAGGTGAGGATCTGTGCAGAGAAAAGGAAGAAAAAGGGTCCCAGACTAAAAACCTTTATCACAGCAAAGGATTTGGATACGGGGAGGAAAAAAACTATTGAAGAAAACAGTCTTTTGCTTTCTGAAGAAGGGAAATACCAGATCCGAGTGGTTCAGAAGGATGAGGCAGGAAATATCTCAAAGCAAGAATGGAAAAAGAATATTTATATAGACGGCAGTAAGCCCCTGATCAGCCTGGAAGGAAAAACGGTGAATCGATATGAGAAGGATGGCTGCAAACTCAAGGTGACCATAAAAGATTCCTATCTGGATGCAGAGAGCATACGGTGGCAGACTACGGGGAAAGTTGTGAATCAAACAGTAAAAGAAGGAGTGCTGAAAGCAGATATATATTTTGAAAAAGAAGGGGAGCAAAAGCTGTCAGTCTCATGCCGGGATCAGGCCGGAAATTCCGCAGAGGCTTCTGTTGGGCATTTTTTCATAGATAAAACGAAACCAAAACTTAAAGTCACAGGGATCAGTTCTCTCGGAATCTATAACTCTGCGCCGGAGGCCAAAGTGATCTGTACGGATGATACTCCCACGGAAGTTTCCCTGTATTTAAACGGAAAATTATTAAAGAGAGAGAATGTAAAGCCGGGAGATAACAAGAAATCAGCATACCCGGTGCTGTCAGAAGACGGATACTATTGTGCTGAAATCCGGGCCAGAGACAGTGCCGGAAATAAGGCATCAGAAAAAGTTTTCTTTACGGTCAGCTGCAAGGGGACACAGATTGCACCGGCCGGAAATACCGTGTATAAAAGTGGTTCAAAGAAGGATCAGGGATCATTTGGATTCCGGATGAAAAATGTAGTGCCTTCTTATGTGACAGAATTTATTGTGAATGGCCGGACCGTACCTTATGAGAGAGAGGGAGATTATATCTATGTGAGTAATAAATATTTAAAGAACGGTTCAAACAAGGTGAAAGTGAAGACAAAGGATATGACCGGCCATGTCAGTACACTGGAGAAGCCGCTGGATTTTTACTATGATGCGGAACCTCCCGTGATCCTCATATCCGGGGTCAGAAACGGAAATACTTATCGGGAGAAAAAACTGATCCAGGTAAAAGTTCAGGATGACCTGGACCGGATAACCGGTTTATGGATGGACGGCAGGAAGATAAGGTTTTCAGACGGACAAATGGTGATCCGGTGCGGCACTGACGGAAAACACAGGCTAAAGGCTGAGGCTGTGGGAAAGTCGGGGCTTAAGTCCGACCGAACAGTGGAGTTTCAGATCAGTACGAAACAGAGAGGACAATCAAAACGTCCATTTGGGTTTGTGATTTCCGGGATCTATTACTTCACTGCGGTTTATCTCATATTTTTCTTTTTCCGAAGCCGAAAATCATAAGAAACAAGTTAAAATCTTCTTTATTCTGTGTTATAATTAGGCTTAATGCAGAGGTTTCGTGAAAGGAGATTTAAAAATGGCAGAAGAAATGAAAGAAACAATGGAACAGTATGAGAATGAATTGGAAGCATCCTTCCGTAAGATGGATGAGGGAGATATAGTTGAGGGTGATGTCCTGAGCGTCAGCGACGAAGAGGCAGTCATCGATTTAAAATATTATGCTCAGGGTATCCTGAAAGCTTCTGAATACAGTGATGATCCAAATGTTACTTTGACAGAAGCTCTTAATGAGGGAGACCGGGTAAAGGCCAAGGTTATTTCTGTAGATGACGGTGAGGGGAATATTATGTTGTCTAAAAGGGAAGCCAATCAGGTTCTGGCCTGGGACCGCCTCCAGAAGCTTATGGAAGAGGAGACGGTTCTCAGTCTCACTGTTGGCGGAGTTGTCAACGGAGGAGTGATTGTATATGTAGAAGGAATCCGTGGGTTTATCCCGGCTTCCCAGCTTTCCTTAAACTATGTGGAAGACCTGAACACATGGCTCAAAAAAGAAGTGGAGGCCAAGATCATTACCGTAGATGAGAGCAGGAATAAACTTGTACTCTCAGCCAAAGAAGTGGAAAAGGCAAAAGCTCAGGAAGAGCTGAACCACAAGATGGCGATGATGCGTCCCGGCATGGTACTGGAAGGCACTGTCGAAAATATCATGCCGTATGGTGCGTTTGTGGATCTTGGCGATGGACTCAGCGGCTTGATCCATATATCACAGTTCAGCGAAAAAAGAATAAAAAGCCCGAAAGAAATGGTAGAAGAAGGACAGAAGGTCAAAGTAAAAGTTTTAAAAATTGCCGACAACAAGATCAGTCTCAGCATGAAGGCACTGGAGGAATCCAGAGAAGCTGAAAAAGTCGAGACCGGGATCGAATATAAAGAAGAGGAAAAGGCACAGACCAGCCTTGGAGACTTACTGGCAAATCTTAAGTTATAATCAGAGAGGAATCAAAAGATGGCAGGTTCAAGCATTGGCACATTATTCAGAATTACAACGTGGGGGGAGACCCATGGAGAGGGGCTTGGAGTCGTCGTAGATGGATGCCCGGCCGGACTTCCTATTTCAAAAGAGGATATTCAGCAGTATTTAAACCGCAGAAAACCGGGACAGTCAAAATATACGACACCCCGGAAAGAGGATGATCAGGCAGAGATCCTGTCCGGAGTTTTTGAAGGAAAAACAACCGGAACTCCCATTTCTATGGCAGTCTATAACAAGAACCAGAGATCCAGAGATTACAGCCAGATCAGAGATGTTTACCGGCCCGGACATGCGGATTATACTTATGATGCCAAATACGGAATCAGGGATTACAGAGGCGGGGGAAGGTCTTCCGGCAGAGAGACCATCGGCCGTGTGGCTGCCGGAGCAGTGGCTGTCAAGCTGTTAAAGGAACTTGGAATTACGGTAACGGCATATGCAAAAGAGATTGGCGGCATTACGGCAGACGAGAAGCGATTTGATCTGGAAGAGATTTTTCGGAATCCGTTTTACATGCCCGACAGAGAAGCAGCACTGAAAGTGCAGGAATATGCGGACCGCATGATGAGAGAACAGGATTCTATGGGCGGGATTATCGAGTGCACCGTACAAGGGTTAAAGCCTGGCATTGGTGATCCGGTGTTTGAAAAGCTGGATGCCAATCTGGCCAAGGCGGTGCTTTCGATCGGTGCCGTAAAGGGATTTGAGATTGGTGATGGTTTTGCGGCTGCTTCCTCCTGCGGATCACAGAATAATGACGCTTATGAATATCGGGAAGGCGGATTTGTAAAAAAGACAAATCACTCAGGAGGAGTTCTGGGAGGCATCAGTGACGGCAGCCCTCTCGTGTTCCGGGCAGCAGTCAAGCCGACTCCGTCTATCGCCAAGGTTCAGTCCACAGCAGGAAAAGACGGGAAAGATTTCGACCTTTCCATCGGGGGAAGACATGATCCGATGATTGTTCCGAGAGCTGTGGTAGTGGTTGAATCCATGGCGGCGGTCACGATTGCAGACGGGCTGCTTATGAATCTGAGTGCCAGTATGGACTCTGTAAAAAAAATATACGGGTAATGGTGAATATATGTATCAGTTAATAAAAAAAGACGGTAAAGCAAAAAGAGGGCGGTTTACAACTGTCCATGGGACGATAGAGACCCCGGTTTTTATGAATGTGGGTACAGTGGCTGCGATTAAGGGTGCGGTGAGCACAGATGACTTAAAAGAGATCAGAACCCAGGTGGAGCTTTCCAACACCTATCATCTCCATGTGAGGCCGGGGGACCGGCTGATCAAGGAATTCGGGGGCCTTCATAAGTTTATGAACTGGGACCGCCCGATCCTTACAGATTCGGGGGGATTTCAGGTCTTTTCCCTGGCCAAGCTGCGTAAGATAAAGGAGGAAGGTGTTTCTTTTTCTTCTCATATCGACGGGCGAAAGATTTTTATGGGACCTGAGGAGAGTATGCAGATCCAGTCTAATCTGGGATCTACTATTGCTATGGCTTTCGACGAGTGTCCGCCCCATCCTGCGGAGAGAAAGTACATGCAGGATTCTGTGGACCGTACGACCAGATGGCTGTACCGCTGTAAAAAAGAGATGGACCGTCTGAACCGTCTGCCGGATACGGTGAATCCGCATCAGATGCTGTTTGGAATCAATCAGGGGGGAACTTATGAGGACATCCGTATCTCTCATGCAAAAGAGATTTCCAGGCTTGACCTTGACGGCTATGCACTGGGAGGTCTGGCGGTAGGGGAATCCCACGAAGAGATGTACCGTATTCTGGATGAAACCGTCCCGTATCTTCCGGAAGCAAAACCTACTTATCTGATGGGAGTAGGCACTCCCGCCAATATTTTGGAAGCGGTGGACCGGGGAGTAGACTTTTTTGACTGTGTTTACCCGACAAGAAACGGCAGGCATGGACATGTCTATACCAACCACGGCAAGATGAACTTGTTCAATAAAAAGTATGAGCTGGATCACAGGCCTATAGAAGAAGGCTGCCAGTGTCCGGCGTGCAGAAGTTACAGCAGGGCTTATATCAGACATCTGCTCAAGGCAAAAGAAATGCTGGGTATGAGACTGTGTGTCTTGCATAACTTATATTTTTATAATACAATGATGGAAGAGATCCGGGATGCTATTGAACAGGGGCAGTACAGAGAGTACAAAGAGAGAAAGCTTTCCGGTATGGAAAATAAGTGATCAGGATTCAAGAAATTGAATTTGATATATTATTATTTTAAATGGAGGAAAAGAACAAATGCAATCACAATTTAGTATGATTCTGTGGCTCATTATTGTGTTCGGAGGTATGTATTTCTTACTGATCCGTCCGCAGAAGAAAAAAGACCAGCAGATGAAGGAATTAGCGGCTTCTCTGGAAGTTGGGGACAGTGTACTTACCATCAGTGGTTTCTATGGTGTGGTCGTGGATGCCGTAGATGACAAAACGATCGTTGTAGAATTCGGAAATGACAAACATTGCCGTATTCCTATGGAACGTGCTGCTATTTCTCAGGTTGAGAAACCGAATCAGGGAACAAAAGAAGATTAATATTGGGGGACGGCGCTTTTTTGCGCCGTCTTTTCTGTACCAAAGAGGACGGCTTTAAGAAGGAATGACTCAAAAGACATTGGTTATGAAATGCATCCAGGAGGATTGATCATGGACAGGACATCGTTTCCCTACTATTATGATATCGTTGGCAGCTTTTTGCGCACAGAGACATTGAAAGCTGCTAAAAGACAGTACAAACAAGGTGATATGAGTGCCGTAAGATTAAAGAGAATTGAAAATCAGGCGGTCAGGGAACTGGTCAGAAAACAGAAGGAAGCGGGGCTTAAGGCGGTTACCGACGGAGAACTGCGCAGAAGATGGTGGCATCTGGATTTTCTCTGGTATTTGAACGGAATCGAGAGAAAGAAATATAAACGGAGACCGGACATTTTCAGGGAAGAAGAGACGGAGCCGGAGACGCTCGCAGTCTGCGGCAGGATCAGCTTCGGCAATCATCCGTTTTTAAACCATTTCCGGTTTCTAAAGTCAATTTCCGGGGATGCGGCGGCTAAGATGACGATTCCGTCACCGGCGATGCTCCATTTAATCTGCTGTGTACATCCTGAGTCATACCAGCCAATTCCAATTTACAGGAATGAGAAAGTTTTGTTTGAAGATATCATCAGGAGTTACCAGAAAGCTCTGAGGGCTTTTTACAATGCAGGCTGCAGATACCTTCAGTTTGACGATGTCTCATGGGGAGAATTTTGTTCCTGGGAACGGAGGGAGGTTTACCGAAGCAGGGGGATTGACACAGAGAAACTGTCAGAGCGTTATGTCTGGCTGATCAATCAGGTGCTGAGGGTAAAACCGGAGGATATGACGGTGACGCTTCATGTCTGCCGGGGAAATTTTTATTCTGCCCGTATGATATCAGGAAGCTATGAGGCAGTGGCAGAGCAGTTATTCGGTCATTGTCTTGTGGACGGATTTTTTCTGGAATATAATGACAGCGGACAGTCAGGGGATTTCAGGCCTCTCAGATACATAAAGAATCAAAAGGTTGCACTTGGATTAATATCTGTCAGGTCTCCTGTGATGGAGAAGGATGATGTAATTCAAAAGAAAATTCTGCAGGCATCGTCTTATGTTCCGCTGACTCAGCTTTGCTTAAGTCCGCAGTGCGGGTTTGCATCAGAAGAACAGCAGAGGTTTTTGACAGATGAACAGCAGTGGGAAAAGATCAGGAATATGAAGAGAATTGCGGAGGAAGTATGGAAGATACCGGCAGGGGCTTAAAGCCCGCTGCCGGCGGTAAAAGATTATGCCAGGGCTCCGCCCAGGGTTCCTCCGGCTGCGCACAGAAGCATTGCGGTGATGCGCTCTCCGCTCATCAGTGCCTGGTTTTGATCCAGGAGAAGGGAGATCAGAAAGAGTACGGCAAAGTACAGAAGGCCCACGGCCAGGCCCCAGAGAAATTTTCTCTTTCCCATTCGTTTGCCGATGATAAACCCTGCAAATACAGACGCAGCCACATAGGTAAAGGTTACGCCAAGGTTTGCGACTTTTGTGCTGACTTCGGTCTGATACATAATAAAAGCCAGAATACATAGAATAATTCCTGTCAATATGTAGGAGAAGATTAAGCTTTTTAAGATTGAAATACCGATATTTTTATTTTCCATGGGATGCCTCCTTTTAGTAAGATTTTATGCAGGAGAGGGTCATTCTATGACACATAGGGAGAAAGGACAGACGATGATTGACTTACATTTGCACTCGGATGCCTCGGACGGTACACTGAAACCGGCAGAGGTGCTGCGTGCAGCAAAAGAAAAGGGACTTTATGCGTTCGCACTCACTGATCACGATACAGTCGCAGGGATTCCGCCGATCCTTCATTCGGGAGAACTTACAGGCATTCATTTTATGCCGGGAATTGAGCTTTCATGTGAGGCGGAAAAACACGAGATTCACATACTGGGCTATCATATTGATATCTGTAATCAGAACTTACTAAACACACTGGAGGGTCTGCGGAGAGGAAGAAGGCAGAGAAATCTTTCTATGATTGAAAAGTTTCGTGAGGACGGGATACCAATGACGCTTGAAAAACTTCTGCACGGCAACGAACAGACCGTGATCACCAGGGCACATTTTGCAAGAGTGCTGATCGAGGAAGGATACTGTGCCAATAAGGAGCAGGCATTTAAAAAGTATGTAGGAGACGGATGCAGATATTATATTCCGAAGCCTTATTTTGCGCCCGCGGATGCGGTCAGGCTGATCAAAGATGCAGGAGGTACTGCGGTACTGGCGCATCCGTTCCAATATCATCTTTCCAACGCGGAGTTAGAGGAGCTGATCAGGGAGCTGATCTCTTTCGGGCTGGGGGGAATTGAAGTCTATCACTCATCCCATCATCACGGACAGACGGTGAAACTCAGGCAGTGGTGCAGGAAATATGGGATGCTGGCCACAGGAGGCTCGGACTTTCACGGCAGCAATAAACCGGACATTGAGATCGGGACGGGACGAGGCAGTTTAAAGGTCCCGGATCACCTCTACGATGAACTGAAGAACTTATTGTAATTCCGAAATGAATATGATATAATGGGCAAGTTAAAAAGGGAATAAGAGAGATTCATATTGAAGGAGGAACTTGGCATGAAGCACATTAAGACTCTAACGAATAAAACATTGCAGAACACAGTAAAGAAAGGCGGATGCGGTGAGTGCCAGACATCCTGTCAGTCAGCATGCAAGACATCCTGCACCGTAGGAAACCAGAGCTGCGAACACAGCAAATAACCCACGGCGGGAAAGAGCAGAAGAATGAGAGGCGGTTCCTTTTTGAACCGTCTCTTTTCGTTAAGGACAGATAAAGGAGAAGAAGCAGCGTGGTTTATCAATACAAAAATAACGGATATAATATGGTGCTGGATGTGGAAAGCGGATCAGTCCACGTCGTGGATGATCTGAGCTATGACGTCATCGGACTTTACGGCACCCGCACTTTAAAGGAAATACAAGAAGAGCTTTCCGGATACGAAGCCGGGGAGATCGAGGAAGTCTATGAGGAAATCAGGCGTCTGGAGAGCGAAGGAGCACTCTTTACAAAGGACGAGTATGAGGATTACATAACGGAGTTCAAAAGGCGTCCAACCGTGGTCAAAGCACTCTGCCTGCATATCGCTCATGACTGTAACTTAGCGTGCAGATACTGTTTTGCTGAAGAAGGAGAATATCACGGAGATCGTTCGATGATGAGTTTTGAAGTAGGAAAACAGGCATTGGATTTCCTCGTTGAAAACTCAGGCAGCAGGAGAAACCTGGAAGTGGATTTCTTTGGAGGAGAGCCGCTGATGAACTTTGAGGTCGTAAAGCAGCTGGTGGCTTACGGCAGGTCTCTGGAGGAGAAGCACAGTAAAAAGTTCAGGTTTACTCTGACGACCAACGGCGTCCTTCTGGATGACGAAGTGATGGAGTTTGCAAACCGTGAGATGGCCAACGTGGTCCTTAGTATTGACGGGCGGAGAGAGGTCCATGATAAGATGAGGCCTACAAGAAACGGCAAGGGCAGCTACGATCTGATCATTGATAAATTTAAAAAATTTGCAGAGATGCGAAACGGAAAAAGTTATTATGTGAGAGGCACTTTCACCCATGACAACCTGGATTTTTCAAAAGATGTACTGCATCTGGCAGACGAAGGATTTGACCAGATTTCCGTGGAACCTGTGGTAGGACCCGAAGAGGAGCGGTACACGATCAAAGAAGCCGATCTTCCGAAGATCATGGAAGAATATGATCTTCTGGCAAAAGAAATCATCCGGAGGGAGAAGGAAGGAAAGAGCTTTACGTTCTTCCACTTTATGATCGATCTGACCGGAGGTCCCTGTGTGGCAAAACGCCTTTCAGGGTGCGGTTCGGGAACCGAATATCTCGCGGTGACGCCATGGGGAGATCTGTATCCGTGTCATCAGTTCGTGGGGGAAGATGAGTTCTGTGTAGGAAATGTGTTTGACGGAGTCACCCGCGGTGATATTGTCTCTGAGTTTAAGAAGACCAGTGTTTACTCGAAAGAAGACTGCCGGGAGTGCTTCGCCAGATTTTACTGCAGCGGGGGATGCAGTGCGAACTCTCATAAACTGAATGGTACGATCAACGGTACCTATGAAGTGGGCTGTCAGCTGGAGAGAAAGCGAGTGGAGTGTGCACTGATGATAAAGGCTGCATTGGCTGATCAGAGTGAAGAATAAAGGAGCAGAAAACTTATGAAGACGAACAAAAATAAGAAGGGAAGATACGCTGCCGGGATAATCCTGCTGGCCGCATTGTGTGCGTTTGGAATTTTTATCACCGCAAAAGGGCTTGGGAAAAATAAGATCGGCCGTGCAGAAAACATCGAACTGGGTCTGGATCTGGCCGGAGGAGTCAGCATTACCTATGAAGTGGACGGCAAAAATGTATCTGATAAAAACATTGACGATACGGTATATAAGCTTCAGAAACGTGTGGAAGGGTACAGTACAGAATCTGAAGTCTACCGCCAGGGTAAAAACAGAATCAACATCGAGATCCCGGGTGTGACAGACGCCAATAAGATCCTGGATGAACTGGGACAGCCGGGAACTCTGGCATTCATGGTCCAGGACGGCAAATCCATGAAGACGGTCCTGACCGGAAATAACGTCAAATCCGCAAAAGCTCAGACAACTGAGGGAGACAATGGGGCCAAGGACTATGTCGTAGCCCTGGAGTTTGACAAAAAAGGAACTAAGGCATTTGCAGATGCCACAAAGAAGAATGTGGGCAAACCCATCTATATTATATATGACAACCAGATCATCAGCGCACCGAATGTGCAGACCGTCATTACCAAAGGGGAATGCAGCATAACAGGAATGGAGAGTTATGAAGCGGCCGAAAATCTGGCATCTTCTATCCGTATTGGATCACTTCCGGTAAAATTAAAGGAACTGCGCTCCAATGTGGTTTCCGCCAAATTAGGAGTGGATGCTATTCAGACAAGTGTCAAAGCCGGCGCCATCGGATTTGCACTCGTCTGTATCCTGATGATCGCCCTGTATTATCTTCCGGGAGTGATCGCATGTCTTGCGCTGGCCATTTATGTGCTTATGACGCTGCTGGCGCTGAATGGATTCAATGTGACGCTGACCCTTCCGGGATTAGCCGGTATCATACTTGGTATCGGTATGGCTGTGGATGCCAATGTCATCATTTATTCCAGAATTAAGGAAGAAGTTGCGATGGGCAAAAATGTGGGAACTGCGATTAAGGCAGGATTCCACAAGGCCGCTTCAGCGATTATCGACGGAAATGTGACCACACTGATCGCCGTGGCAGTCCTCTGGTTTAAGGGCACTGGAACGGTCAAGGGATTTGCTCAGACACTGGGTATGAGTGTACTGATTTCCATGTTTACAGCCCTGGTTATCAGCAGATTTTTGGTTACCGCCGCATACAAGTTTGGCCTGAGGAGCCCGAAACTCTATGGAAAAGCGAGAGCTTTAAAAGAACGGGATTTCATCGGAGTCAGCAGACGGTGCATGGCGGCAGCGCTGCTTGTGATCGTTGTAGGTCTGGCGTTCCTTCCGATCAACAAGTCAAAGATCGGAGCACCGCTTAATTTTGATCTGGAATTTTCCGGAGGAACCTCTTCTACGATCACATTTGATAAGAGTGTGAAAGTAGATGACAGTCTCGAGAAGAAGGTCGTATCCGCTTACGAAAAAGTAAGCAAATCCACTTCAGTCCAGGGACAGAAAGTAAAAGCAAATAATCAGATGGTGATCAAGACTGTGGAGCTGAACTTAAGCCAGCGGAAGCAGATCGAGAGCACCATGAAAAAAGATTTTAAGGCGAAATCCGTTGCCACTGAAAATATAAGTTCTACTATCAGCAATGAAATGCAGAGGGATGCGATCGTCTCCGTGGTGATTGCAAGTATCTGTATGCTGATCTATATCGCCATCCGGTTTAAGGATGTGAAATTTGGAGCCAGTGCCATTATTGCACTGCTGAATGACGTGCTTATCGTATTTGCAGCATACTCAATCGGAAGGCTCTCCGTCGGAGGAACCTTTATCGCGTGTATGCTTACGATCATCGGATACTCTATCAACTCTACCATCGTCATATTTGACCGTATCCGGGAGAATATGCAGGAGGCGGATAATACACAGCTGAAAGGCATTGTAAATAAGAGTATCATTCAGACGCTGACCAGATCCATCAACACGTCGCTCACTACGTTTATCATGGTGTTTGTGCTGTTTATTATGGGAGTGTCATCCATCCGCCAGTTTGCCCTGACCCTGATGGTCGGCGTTGTGTGCGGTGCATTTTCTTCTGTGTGTATTACCGGACCGCTCTGGTACTTTATGAAGACGGGATTTAAGAAACAGCCGGCGAAAGCCCTGGAAGATAAAACGGAAGTACACAACGTACAGGAGACGGCAGGATCAAAGGCCAAGAAAAAGAAGAAGAAAAAGAAAAAAGGAATCCGATAAAACATTTGAAAACTGTAATCAGACAATAGGTTTGATTACAGTTTTCTTACATCACGGGAAGGGGACAAAAAGTTACTTATGGAAAAATGGTTTATCAGCAAAAAGAAAGCAGATTTTGTCCGGATCGGAGAAACGTTCGGCATTGATCCGGTCATAGCCAGGCTGATCCGGAACCGGGATATCACGGGAGAGGAAGACATACGCAGGTATTTATCAGGGACTCTTTCGGACATTTCAGATCCGTTCATGATGAAGGATGCAGAAGAAGCATGCAGACTGCTCCGTCAGGCGGTCCGCCGAGGCACAAAAATCAGGATTATTTCTGACTATGATGTGGACGGGGTAATATCCAATTATATCTTGTGGAAAAGTCTCAGCGATCTCGGAGGAACTGTGGATTTTGTCATTCCCGACCGCATCCAGGACGGCTACGGAATGAATTCAGAGATGGCGGTAAACGCCAAGAAGGAGGGTATCGGACTGATGATCACCTGCGACAATGGAATCGCCGCTTTTGATCCGGTAAAAAAAGCAAAAGATTTGGGCATGGAAGTCATTGTCACAGACCATCATGAAGTTCCGTATCAAATGGAGGAAGGAAGAAAGAGAGAGATGCTGCCGCCGGCAGATGCGGTCGTGAATCCAAAACAGGAAACGTGCGCATATCCCTATAAACAACTCTGCGGAGCCGGAGTGGCGTTTCAGCTCATGAGAGCACTTTACCGGGCGGAGGGCAGGGAGGATAAGGAGCTGGAACCGCTGCTCTGTTTTTTGGCCATAGCCACAGTTTGTGATGTGGTGGACCTCACAGAGGAAAACCGAATTTTCGTGAGAGAAGGACTGAACCGCATCGGTCTTACGCAAAATACTGGTCTGAGGGCGCTTTTAAGGGTTCACAATCTGGAAGAGACAACTGTCAATTCTTATCATTTAGGTTTTGTCATCGGCCCGTGCATCAACGCCAGCGGAAGGCTGGAATCGGCGGAAAAGGTTTTAAGACTGTTCCTGGAAAAGGATATGGCCGCCGCAGAAGAGACGGCTCAGGAATTGAAAGATCTCAATGACCAGAGAAAGGGAATGACCAACGAGGGAGTCAAAGAAGCGCTGGATCAGATAGAACAAAATGGATACGGGAAGGACAAGGTCCTCGTGATTTATCTTCCGGACTGCCATGAGAGCATCGCGGGAATCATTGCCGGTCGGGTGAAAGACAAAGTGCACAGGCCGGTTTTTGTACTGACCAAAGGGAAAGAGGGAATCAAAGGTTCCGGGCGTTCCATTGAGAACTATCACATGTTTGAAGCCATGAATGAAGTAAAGGATGTATTTGCCAGATTCGGGGGACACGCCATGGCCGCGGGGTGTTCTCTGTCAGACGAATCGAAAGTGGAGGAATTCCGCAGACGGATCAATGGCTACTGTGAGCTTAAGGAAAATGATTTCATAAAAAAAGTTTCGATTGATGTGGATATGCCGATTGACTATATTTCAGCAGAACTGGTGCGCCAGATGGCAGTGCTGGAGCCGTTTGGGAAGGAAAATAAAAGGCCTTTGTTCGCCCACAGAAAACTTTTCATTGAAAGAATCCAGGTATTCGGCGATAATAGAAATGTAATCCGGCTGTCGCTTTTAAGTGACAGGGGAACAAGAATGACGGGCATGATCTTTGAAGAGGAAGATATATTCCGTGAAAAGATGGGAGAGGGAAAGCAGTACATCACTTGCACCTACTATCCGGATATTAACGTATACAGGGGAAATGAGAGCCTGCAGATACGGATACAGCATTACTTTTTTACATAGGGAGGACAGTTATGAGCCAGATTAAGTTGGTAACCATGGATTTAGACGGAACTTTGCTGAATGACCAGAAGCAGATTTCGGAGCATACGAGGGAAGTGCTCGAAGAAGCAGCCAGAAGAGGCGTACATATTGTGCCGGCCACAGGACGGATCTATAAAGCAATCCCTGATTTTATCAGAAATTTAGAGGGAGTCCGGTATGCCGTCTGCTGCAATGGGGCGACGATCTATGACGCTCTGGAAGATAAGATCATATACAAGAACCACATTCCGAAGGAGACAGCCTTGTCTCTGCTCAGGAAACTCACAGAATATAATTGTACCAGAGATATTTACAGAAATGGCCAGGGCTATATGGAAGGGAAATTTTATAACCATTTAGAAGATTTTGATATTAAGGGCCAGCAGAAAGACCTTATTTTAAGGACCAGACAGGAGGTCGGTGATCTGGAGGCCTATGTGGAAGAAAACAGTGACGGCATTGAAAAGATCAGTGCCTTCTTCGGTGACCTTGAGGAGAGAAAACGTGTCATGAAGGAACTGAGCGATCTGGAAATTGCCAGCGTTTCAACTGCATTGTTTAACAATGTAGAGATCACCCAGCTGGGATGTGACAAAGGAGACGGGATCACACAGTTAGCCAAACATCTCTCCATACCGATCGAGGAGACGATGGCGTGCGGAGATGCGGCCAATGACACATTTATGATCCGGGCAGCGGGATTCGGTGTAGTGATGGAAAATGGAATGGACGAACTGAAAGATATCGCAGATTTTGTTACAAAATCCAATGAGGAAGACGGAGTCGCCTATGCCATCGAGCGGTTCGTGCTGAACTAGAGGGGAACGGAAAATCATGAAGCTTTTGCATATGGCTGACCTGCATTTGGGCAAGACGGTCAATGGAATGAATTTCATAGAAGATCAGAGACATGTGCTGGCACAGGTGCTGGGACTGATGGAGAAGGAGCCCGTTGACGGGCTCCTTTTGGCAGGAGATATTTATGATCGGAGCATCCCTCCGGCAGAGGCTGTGACCTTGTTTGACTGGTTTCTGACAGGTACGGCAGAGCTTATGGTGCCTGTTTTTTTAGCGGCGGGAAATCACGATTCGGGCGAGAGGCTGGAGTTTGGACAGAAACTTTTCGGGCAGCAGAATATTTACGTGGAAGGGACATTAAGAGAAGAATTCCCTGCCATCAGGCTGGAAGATGAATACGGGCCGGTCTGCCTGCATCTGCTTCCGTATTTTAAGCCTGCTGAGGCAAGGGCATTATTTCCTGAAGACGAGATCCGCACGCATGAAGATGCCATGCGCTCTGTCCTCGCCCGTCATCCTGTGGACAGAACAGAGCGGAATGTGCTGGTCACCCATCAGTTTGTCACTGGGACAGAACCCGTCACACAGTCCGACTCGGAACTGTTGCTGAGTGTGGGAGGGACAGAACAGATTTCTTATACTGTCTTTGAAGACTATGACTATACTGCGCTTGGGCACATTCACGGCCCTCAAAAAGCGGGAAGAGAGACTGTAAGATACAGCGGTTCCCTTCTTAAGTACTCTTTTTCTGAAGAATTTCACAAGAAATCTGTGACACTGGTTGAGCTGAAAGAAAAAGGCAGCATAACAGTTACGGTTTACCCGCTTAAGCCCAGACATGATATGCGCCGGATCAAAGGAAAACTTGAAGATCTTTTAGATCCGCAGGTGGTTGAAGCTGCAGACTGTGAAGACTATATCAGCGCCGTGCTGACGGACGAGGAGGAACTTGCAGATCCTATGGAGAAGCTCCGTGCCTCTTATCCGAATATTATGGAACTGAACCTGGAAAAGAGACAGAGGTCCGGCGGTGATGAGGTGTACGCCGACGTCCGTGAAAAGACACCGCTGGAACTGGGGGAATCGTTTCTTGAGCTGACCTGCGGTGAGGCAGAAGAAAAGAGGATGGAATTTCTTAAAAAACTTCTGGAGGAAGGAGGCTTGAATATATGAAGCCATTATTTCTTGAGATCAGCGCATGGGGCCCCTATGCGGGCAAAAATCAGATTGATTTTTCCAAATTCCAGGGTGGACTGTTTTTGATCACCGGGCCTACGGGCTCCGGGAAAACTACGATATTTGACGCGCTGACCTATGCTCTCTACGGGGAAGTCAGCGGAAGCGTCCGCACGAAGGAAAGCCTCAGGAGCGATTTCGCTTCACAGAAGGAAGATACCTATGTGATTCTTGAATTTACACACAGGAATGAAAAGTACCGGGTAGAGCGCCATCCGAAATACAGGAGAGCCAAAAGAAAAGGTTCGGGAACGACGGTAAAAAAAGAGGATGCCGTGCTGACTCTGCCCGATGGAACTGTAAAAGCCGGAACGTCCAAAGTCAACGAGGAGCTGTCCCGTATTCTCTCCATCGACTATGACCAGTTCCGCCAGATCTCCATGCTGGCACAGGGGGAATTTCAAAGGCTGCTCACAGCAAAGTCCAGTGACCGGGCGGAAGTATTCCGCTCTATTTTTCATACGCAGATCTATAAAAAAATCCAAGGTCTTGCAGGCGAGAAGGCGAGAGCCCTGCTTGGCGAAATACGTGAGATCACAAATCAGATGGAAGAGGCAGCTAAACTGTCGGGAGAAGATCCGGCATATGAAGAAATGAGAGAAAAGAAAGATTTTTCGGCGGTGATCACTTTTCTTGAGGACGATTATAAGGAAAAGAAACAGCTGGCATCCGAGGCTTTCTTAAACAGCAGGAATAAGAGAGAAGAGTTTGATTCGAAGAAACAGATTTTTGAACAGGCAAAGAAATTATCCGCAGAGACAGAAACTTTGGCTTCAAAGATCTGCAGTCTGGAAGAGGAATTAGGAGAGCTTAAACAAAAACGAGAGAATATCCGAAAGAAGAAGCAGGATCTTTACAGTCTAAGAGATGTGATGGATCATAAAAAGGAACGTCTCGGCGTTTTAAAGGAGATCAATGAACAGCTGGAACGATTGGGACAGCTGGAAACCGAATATGAAGAAGCCAGCCAGGAAGAATCACGGCAAATCAGGAGAACCCGAATGGCAGTTTACCAGGAATGGCTGGAAGCAGAGGGGGAGGCAAAGGCTTCCTCTGAGAAATTTAAGCGTTTCTCAGAAGAATTTGAGCAGGCTGAATGTGAGTACCGAAGGGCAGATGACTTAAGAAAAGAGGAACAGGACATCTATATGGAGATGCAGTCCGCTTATTATGCGTGCAGCATTGGCATTTTGGCAAAAGATCTAAGGGAAGGAAAACCATGTCCTGTCTGCGGTTCCACGAAACACCCAAAGCCCGCCGGGATTCCTTCAGAAGCTCCGGACAGGGAGCAGCTGGAGGCACAGAAAGACCGGGCAGAAAAGGCAGAAGAGCTTTTCCGCAAATGGTATGAAAAAATGCTGAAATTGAAAGAACAGAAGAATACGGCACAGACCGAATGGAAAAGAAAACAGGAAGAGCTCGGAGAAGAACCTGAATATGAGGGGATTACGAGAGAGGAAGCCTGTTCAGCGGAGAAATTCTCCAGACAGAAGGAAGAAAACTGTCTGGCGGATATCAGAGAACAGCGGATGAAGGCAGAAGGCCGGATGAGAGCGTTTAGAGAACAGCTGGAATCGTGGGGCAGAGCGGAGGAACTAAAGGAGGAGCATCTCGCTCTTTCAAAAGAACTGGAAGAATATGATTCAGAGAATGACCGGCTGACGGCGGAGAATATCGAGTTGGAAACGGCTCTTTCCAAGACGCGGACTCTTCTGGAGGAACGCCGTGGAGAGTTTGAGGAAAGGAAGAAACAACGCGCTGAACTTGAACAGGAGAAGGTTTCAAGCGGTGATCTGGAAAATTTGGAAGGAGAGATCAAAAAAACAGAGGAGGAAAGAGAACAGCTCGCTGTGCTTGTGCATCAGAGACAGAGGGCACTTTGCTCTTTAAAAGAGAAGCAGAAAAAGAAAGAAAAGCTTGAAGAGAGCTACGGTATTGTTGGAGATATGGACCGGCTTCTGAGCGGAAATAATGCGCTTCGTCTGACCTTTGAGCAGTTTATTCTCATTACATATTTCCGGGATATTTTAAAGGCCGCAAATATCAGGTTTGTGAAAATGACCGGAGGCCGGTATGAGATGTTTCGGAGTGAGACAGTCACGGATGCCAGAAAAAAAGATAACCTGGAAATAGAAGTGATGGATTATTATACCGGAAAGCGCAGGTCTGTAAAAACTCTCTCGGGAGGCGAGTCCTTTAAGGCGGCACTGTGCCTGGCGTTAGGACTTTCGGATATTGTCAGGAACAGCGCCGGAGGCATTCAGATCGAAGTTTTGTTTGTAGATGAGGGATTCGGTTCCCTGGACAGTGAATCCTTAGAACAAGCGGTTTCCTGTCTCCAGGAGCTTTCCGGAAAAAACAGGATGATCGGCATTATTTCCCATGTTCCGGAGCTGTCTGAGCGGATTGAAGAAAAAATCACGGTTCGTAAGAAAAATATGGGGAGTAGCATTGAGAAATTGTGAGAAAAGGATTATAATGAACTTTGGGGGATGGAGAATAAATGAGTGAGCTAAGGAGTGAATACAGAATGAACAGGCACATGAAATCCATCTGCTCTGCTGTACTATGCGGCTGCCTTGTAGTGGGCAGCAGCACGTTTGCATACGGTGAAGAAGCGGCAGCAACGGCAAAGACAACAGAACAGAGCTCAGCAACAGAGCAGACAACAGCGTCGGAGAGTACATCGACAACGGCTGCACAGACCGAAGCCACGACCACGGCACAGCCGCAGGAGACGACGAAACAGGAGTCGACAACGGCGCATAAGGACCAGAAAACGACAGAAAAAAAGGACCAGACATCCAAGGCTTCAAAGAAAAAAGCAAAAAAGATCAAACAGAAAAACAAAGTCAAGAAGCTGAAAAAGAACAAAAATCTTAAGGAAGAAAAGGTAGTTTCCAACATTATCCCTAAGATCTATAATGACACGCGTCTCAGCATGAAGGATCAGAAGGAAACCATCGCAGGTTTTACCTATTTTAATCAGGGAGATTCCGCCTGGAACCAGAATGGCTACTGCATCAAGAGCAGCGGCTGCGGACCTACTGCCATGGCAGTCTGTATTACCTCGCTGACCGGCAAATGGGTAACCCCGCTTGATACGACCATCTGGGCATACGAGCATGGTTATTACAGCAATGCAGGTTCCGCCCATGAAGTCGTGCCGGCACTGGCAAAAAATTATCAGCTGGGATGCAGTGGACTCGGGACAGATTATAAGAAGATCAGGGATGCGCTTAAAAAGAAGCATCCGGTAGTCGGCCTCATGGGACCCGGTTATTTTACCAAAGGAGGACATTTTATAGCTTTGGTGGCGATCGATGACAAAGATCAGGTGACAGTTGCAGACGTGGGAAGCAGACAGCGCAGTACATACAAGTACCATTTAAAAGATGTGATCGAGCAGTCTAAATCCGCATCCGCAGGCGGCCCGTTCTGGGAGATTTATAAACCCGGAGAGAAAGAAAAAGCTGCAATGAAGGTAAAGAAAGCCAAAGCAGATGCAGCTAAGCTGAAGGCACAGCTGCAGAAACAGCACCGCTATAATGACTTAAAGGCAGTCCTGTCTCAGAATCAGAGCGTTGTTGTTCCGCTGAAAAAAGGAACCATTGTGACGGAAGAAAGCTTTGTAACTCTGCTGGATATTGATTCTAAAGATCATGTGTCTGTAGAATTAAAAGAACAGGAGATCAAAGATTATTCTTTAAAGACGGTTGTGGATGAGCTGCAGACAAAGGCAATCAGCCAGACCTTCTGGGAGATGACCCATCCGATGGAAAAGAGCCAGAGACCTACGCTCTCTGATTTCTTGAAAAATTAAACAGAACAGTCAGCAAAACAGTCTGAACCGCTGAAAGACGCGGTCAGGCTGTTTTTTGTTTTTGAAAGAAATCGTGAATTTGGAAACTTTTTTAAAAACTTTTCAAAAAGTTGTTGACATTTTTCGCATTATTTTATATACTAATTTTTGTCGCGAGACAAGGGATCATAGCTCAGCTGGGAGAGCATCTGCCTTACAAGCAGAGGGTCATAGGTTCGAGCCCTATTGGTCCCATTCTTTATGCGGAATGCATAAAGATATGGCGATGTAGCTCAGTTGGCTAGAGCATACGGTTCATACCCGTAGTGTCAGCAGTTCGAATCTGCTCATCGCTATGAAAAGGCATGTTTTTTAGGGACATGCCTTTTTTTTGTATCTTGCAGAGAATTATATTATAATAAAGAAAATGAGATATTCTATATAGACGACAGAAAAATAGGAAAGTGAGGTATGGGATATGAGAGTAGGAATGGGATATGATGTGCATAAGCTGGCAGAAGGACGCCCTTTGATTTTAGGAGGTGTGCATGTTCCGTACGAAAAAGGACTATTAGGCCATTCTGATGCAGATGTGCTTCTGCATGCCATCTGTGATGCACTGCTCGGAGCCGCGGCTCTGGGAGATATCGGCCGGCATTTTCCGGATACAGACTCCAAATATAAAGGCGCAGACAGCATGGAACTGTTAAAG
>NZ_FR889176.1:0-39623 GCF_000432215.1 Anaerostipes sp. CAG:276 | reverse complement strand
GAAAGAGTGTTATCTCATTGAAAATGTAGATGCCACTGTGATTGCACAGAGGCCAAAGCTGGCACCCTATATCGAAGAGATGAGAGAGAAGATCGCAGAGACACTCGGAGTCGGAAGAAAACAGGTCAACGTAAAGGCAACCACGGAAGAACATCTGGGATTTACCGGGGAAGGACTTGGGATCAGCGCCCAGGCAGTCTGCATGCTGACCACCGTAGATAATTATATCTATGAAGACGTCTTAAGGCCCGGCGCACAGACCGGATGTCAGGGATGCCAGGGATGCCGGAAAGGGGAATAGATGGAACTTGTTTATGACGACAAAAGCCACAGAGATCTGATTTTTCAGATGTATCAGGATGTTTTTAAGGACCCTGAAAAGTTTGCGGAATATTATTTTGATGTAATCTATCCTAAAAATCAGGTGCTCATGGCATGGGACGGCAGCCGGCCGAAAGGGATGATCCATCTGAATCCGTACCGCATGAAAATTTCAGATAAGGAGTTTGACGCCCATTATATCGTAGCTGTGGCCACAAGGAAAGAAATGCGGAGAAAAGGAGTCATGCGAAAAATGCTTTGCAGAGTTCTCAATGATATGGCAGAGCGCAATGAGCCGTTCACATATCTGATTCCTGCCGATAAGGCTTACTATGAACCCTTTGACTTTGTATTTGTGATGGACTGGACAGAGACAGAGATCACAGGGGAAGAGGGTGCGGTTACAGGCTCCCTGGAACCATTTCGGGAAGATGATACACAGGAAGTTCTCCGGTTCTTAAACCGGCAGATCCGGTCATATGATATTTATACGGTGATAAACCCGGATTATTTAAAACAGGCGGCAAAGGAAGCAAAAAGCCAGGACGGAGACCTGATGGTGTTTAGAGAACACGGTGAGATAGCCGGAGTCTTTGCATACGGGAAAGAAAAAGATACCATATATGTACGGCTGGGATTCGGAACAGAGGAAAAAAGGTTTTTAGAGATGATCAGCCGCACGTTTCCCGGCAGTAAAATCGAGATATCGGCGGGCTGTGTGAAACGGGGGAGTAAGGTGCCGAAGATCATGTTCAGGATTACATCTCTTGAGGCGCTGTGCCGCTGCCTGAGAAGCAGAAAAAAAATAGAATTTGTTCTTACCGTGACGGACCCTGTGATCGGGAAGAATAACGGAACTTTCCTGTTTTCTGCCTCAAAAGACGGGACAGAAATCTGTCCTTCATCCAAAAAAGCCGAGGGTGAACTGTCGATCGGAGATTTTTCGAAAGCAGTATTTGGATACAGCGGGGAGGATGTATTGGAGAGGCATCCGTTTCTGAGAGAACTGATACCATTGGACGCCGTATATATTACCGAGGAGGTATGACTATGAAATTAATGTTTATCGGAGCAGACCATGAAGTAACGGGCAGCTGTCATTACGTGGAGGCGTGCGGGAAACGTTTTTTGGTCGACTATGGAATGGAGCAGGGAAAGAATGTTTATGAGAATGCAGAACTTCCGGTGAATCCGTCAGAAATTGACTTTGTGCTGCTGACTCATGCCCATATTGATCATTCGGGGCTGCTTCCGCTTTTATATGCCAATGGTTTCAGGGGCAGTGTTATTGCGACGAAGGCCACCAAAGATCTCTGTGATATCATGCTCCGTGACAGCGCCCACATTCAGGAGTTTGAGGCGGAGTGGAAGAACCGGAAGGCCAGACGGTCAGGGAAGCCGGAAGAGCCTCCTCTGTATACGATGGATGACGCGGTAAGTGTTATGGAGCAGTTCAAGGGCTGTCAGTATAACGAGAAATTAGAAGTGAGCCGGGGTATCAGCGTACGTTTTACAGATATAGGACATCTGCTCGGTTCAGCCAGCATTGAGGTATGGCTCACTGAGGCGGACACCCAGAAAAAGATTGTCTTCTCCGGTGATATCGGAAATAATAATCAGCCTCTGATCAAAGACCCCCATTATACGGAGAGTGCAGATTATGTGGTGATGGAATCTACCTACGGAGACCGTTTTCATGAAAGTCATCCCGATTATGTCGGAGAACTTGCCGGTTTGATTCAAAAGACCTTTGACCGGGGCGGAAATGTGGTGATCCCGTCATTTGCGGTGGGAAGGACCCAGGAGCTTCTGTACTATATCCGCCAGATCAAAGAGGAGCGCAGGGTGAAGAACCATGGGGATTTTGCCGTGTATGTAGACAGTCCTCTTGCAGTGGAGGCCACCAACGTTTTTCAGGAAAACATACATGACACATTTGATGAGGATGCCATGGCGCTGATCAATCAGGGCATCAATCCGATCACTTTCTCCAATCTGAAATTATCCATCACAAGCAATGATTCCAAGGCGATCAATTTTGATGAAGAACGGAAGGTGATCATCTCCGCTTCCGGAATGTGTGAGGCGGGAAGGATACGGCATCATTTAAAGCATAATCTGTGGAAGCCTGAAAATACGATTGTGTTTGTCGGATACCAGGCTTACGGCACGTTGGGCCGTGCTCTTGTGGAAGGGGCAAAAGAAGTCCGGCTGTTCAGTGAGACCATCAAAGTGGAAGCCGATGTGGTGCGCCTGGAAGGAATGAGCGGACATGCGGACAAAAAAGGACTCTCTGTGTGGGCGGAGGCTTTTAAAGACCAGCCTGAAAAATTTTTCATCGTTCACGGAGAGGATGAGACCTGTGACAACTTTGCCCAATACTTGGAAAGTGAATGCGGCAGGAAGGCAGAAGCACCGTACAGCGGGGATATTTTTGATCTGGCTGCAGGAGAGTGGGAGCTCAGGGTTGCGCCGAAGAAAGTGCCGGAAAGCAGGAAGGGCACGAGAAGAGCCAATGCTGTATTTGCAAGGCTGCTGGCTGCAGGCGAGCGCTTGATGTCTGTTATACGGAAAAGTGAGGGCGGGGCCAACAAGGATCTGGCCAGATTTGCGGATCAGATCAATGCTCTCTGTGACAAATGGGAGCGATGAAAGTATAAGAGCATTAGAAGATGTGATCATGAAGGAGGAAACAGATGAAGGTTTTAAAGTCCGAGGAGATGCTGTGCGACCACTGTGTGGACCGGATCAAGATCGGCCTTATGGACGCGGGCATTGAAGCGGAAGTTGAACTGAGTGATAAAAGCATCATCCTTCCGGAAGATGATGATACACTGATCGAAAAAGCAAAAGAAGTTTTGGGGGATCTGGGATATTTTGCACAGGAAATGTAAAATACCCGGATGATCCGGGAACTGTCCATAGAGACGTGCAATTTTCAGGCAATCGTGATACAATCATTGAGTATGACATTTTCCACATGATTTCCGTCCGGCTCTTAGAATGCCTCACTCCAATCATGTAGAAAATGGACGTAATATCTACTGGATAAGTATCCATCAAACAAATGGAATTGTCCAACGATAGTTTTTTAGCACTATTGGAGGAATGCATTTCAAAGCGTGACGGAAATAGCGCTAAAAAATTCATGACATTTTCCACAGAGCATACCGTATTTTATACCCTTCGGGTGTGCACGCTTTGTGTGATAAGGTATTACATTTTTAAAAACATAGGAGTAACGATGAAGAATGAGAGAGACTATAAACTCCGCCGTGAGGATTAATAAATTTTTAAGTCAGGCAGGCCTGTGTTCCAGAAGGCAGGCTGATTTTTATGTAGAGCAGGGCAAAGTGACGGTTGACGGAAAAACAGCCGAGCCGGGGACAAAGGTTTGTGAGGGGCAGGAAGTCTGTTTTAATGGAAAGCCGGTCCGGATGGATACTCAGACAGTATATCTTGCATACAATAAACCGAAAGGTATCGTTTGTACATCAAGCAAAGAGGAAGCCAACAATATTATTGACGCTGTCGGTTATCCCTCTAGAATCTATCCTGTGGGCCGCTTGGACAAAGATTCCCAGGGACTGATCCTGCTGACCAATGACGGGGAAGCCGCCAATGAGATCATGAAAGCCAGGAACTATCATGAAAAGGAATATGAGGTAACGGTCAATAAAAGGATCACCAACGATTTTATCCAGGGGATGAGAAACGGAGTGCCCCTTTCAGAGCTTGACACAGTGACGAGAAAATGTACTGTGAAGAAAGAGGGGCCCGATAGTTTCCGAATTATTCTCACTCAGGGGTTAAACCGGCAGATCCGCAGAATGTGTGAATATTTTGGATACAGGGTTACCAAACTAAGAAGAGTCCGGGTCATGAATATCAGGCTCGGCAATTTGAAAGAAGGATCCTACCGGAAGCTTACGCCGGAGGAAATAAAAATGTTAAAAGAGGAACTGATCCGTGAAAGATAAGTTTGACCGAATGAAAGAGCTGATCCATATCCTGAGCGAGGCATCCAAAGCCTATTATCAGGAAAACAGAGAGCTCATGAGTAATTTTGAATATGACAAGCTTTATGATGAACTTTTGGAGCTGGAGAAAGAGACAGATACGGTGCTGGCCGACAGCCCTTCGATTCATGTGGGATATGAACTTCTAACTTCTCTGGAAAAAGAATCCCACTCCTCCCCGATGCTTTCCCTGGACAAGACAAAAGAGGTGGGACAGCTGGAAGAATGGCTGGGAGACCAAAAGGGCCTTTTGTCATGGAAACTGGACGGGCTTACCATTGTTCTTACGTACCAGGAAGGCGTTCTTTTAAAAGCCGTGACCCGGGGGAACGGGGAAGTGGGCGAAGTCGTCACGAACAATGCAAAGGTATTTGTAAATCTGCCCAAAAAGATCGCGTATAAAGGAACCCTTGTAATCCGGGGAGAAGCCGTGATTCATTATTCTGATTTTCGGCGGATGAACGAAGATATGGAAGACCTGGACAGCAGATATAAAAACCCGAGGAATCTTTGCAGCGGTTCTGTCAGGCAGCTGAACAATGAAGTGACGGCCAAACGAAACGTCCGCTTTTATGGTTTTTCCGTGGCAGATGTTCCGGATGTGGATTTTCATAATTCTGTAGAGGAGAAATTCATCTGGGCAAGATCTCTTGGCTTTGATATCGTGGATTACGTGGCGGTGACGAAAGATACGGTGGCAGAGGAAGTGGAGCGCTTCTCACAGGCCATCGAGAACAATGATCAGCCTTCCGACGGCCTGGTGCTGATCTATGATGATATTGCATACGGCAGGAGTCTTGGAACGACAGCCAAATTTCCGAGGGATTCCATCGCTTTTAAGTGGGCGGATGAGATCGCGGAGACGACACTGAAAGAGATCGAATGGAGTCCCTCAAGGACAGGGCTGATCAACCCTGTGGCGATCTTTGATCCTGTGGAATTAGAGGGATCTACGGTCAGCAGGGCCAGTCTCCACAACATCAGCGTGATGGAAGAGCTGGAACTTGGCGTAGGAGATCAGATTTCTGTATATAAGGCCAATATGATCATTCCGCAGCTTGCAGAAAATCAGACAAGGAGCGGCGATGCACCGATTCCGGATACCTGTCCGGCCTGCGGAGGAAAGACGGAGATCGAAGAAGAAAACGGAATCCGTACCCTGGTCTGCCCGAATCAATTCTGCAGTGCCAAAAAGATTAAGCTGTTTTCGCACTTTGTATCCAGGGATGCCATGAACGTAGACGGACTTTCAGAGGCATCTCTGCATAAGATGATGGACAAGGGGCTTTTAAACGAACTGTACGATTTATTTACCCTGAAAGAACACAAGGAAGAAATTATAGAGATGGAAGGCTTCGGGGAGAAGTCCTTTCATAATCTGGCGGATGCCATTGAGAGGGCAAAAAAAGTGACACTTCCTAAGTTCTTATACAGCCTCGGCATTGCCAATGTAGGTCTGTCTAATGCAAAACTGATCTGCCGGTATTTTGAGGATGATTTGGATGCTATCAGAAATGCGGAAGCCGAAGACTTCACAGCGATCGACGGCATTGGACCGATCATCGGTGAGGCGGTCAGCGGATATTTCCGGCTGGAAAACAATAAACAGACGGTGGACAGACTGCTTCAGTATGTAGAGATTGAGAAAAGACAGACGGAAGAGACAGAGAAATTGCTGGACGGCAAGACCTTTGTCATCACAGGTTCTCTAGAACACTATGAAAACCGCAAGCAGCTCCAGGAACAGATTGAAATTCTGGGAGGAAAAGCGACCGGCTCCGTGACGAAAAAAACAGACTATCTGATCAACAACAATAAAAATTCCGCTTCTTCTAAAAATAAAAAAGCCATGGAACTCTCCATACCGATCATAACAGAAGAGGAATTTATGGACATGATAAAGTAAGGAATGAAGAATATGAAACGAAGGATAATTTCATGGATGCTGGCGGCAGTGATGGTCATGACATCTGCGGCAGTATGGATGGGAAATGAGAAACAGGCAGAAGCAGCTGCTTCATTTAAAGTGCATTTCATCGAGGTAGGCACCGGAGACGGTGCCCTGCTTCAGTATGGATCAGGGAAAAGTGCAAAATATGCGCTGATCGATGCAGGACCTCAGACAACACAGCTTCTGGGAGGAAAAACCATTGATGTCAGCCGCAGAGTGCATAACTATTTAAAGAAATATAAGATCCGCAGGCTGGAATTTATCATCATGACGCATCCTCATAAGGACCACATCGGGGGATTTATTTCTATACTGGAGGACAGATCCATTTCTGTGGGAAAGGTCTATGCGACTCAGCAGCCGGTTTACAATCATTATTCGGGAGATGATGATTTTTACAGTACAAAAACGTACCGCACCGTAAATGAATTGATCGCGGAGCGGGGGATACCGGTTGTTGTACCGCGGATGAAGTCATCCGTATATCTTGGAAAAGCAAAGCTAACATTTTACTCACCGGGACGGACCAATTTTAAATATGGGCGGGAAGTTGACTTTAATTCCCGGCAGGTCAACAAATTTTCTCTTGTATGCAGAATTACTTACGGAAAAAATTCATTTCTGATGACCGGGGATACTCAGCAGGAGTCTGAGTACGATATGATAAGCCAGAGGCTGAAACTCAAATCCCAGGTTCTGAAGGTCCCGCACCACGGATATGAGGATGTGCGCAATAAGGATGCGAAAGGAAAGTTTTCGTCCAATCACAAGAAGTTTTTTGACAAAGTGCAGCCTGCCATATCGATTATCAGCAATGGATACCGGAATAAGGACAGAGTTCCGTCCGGTCTGATCACGAGGGAACTTGCCAAGTCGAATATTTATACGACAGGTGACAATGGCAATATTATCGTTACTTCCAATGGAAGCAGGCTGAGTGTCAGCACATCCAGAAATAAAAATGAGCCGGCCAAGGCCAGCACTTATGTTTCTTCCAAGAAGTCATCACTGCTTCTGAAAAAGATGTCGGTGAAGTCCAACGGGAAGAAAAAACTGTCTATCGTGTCAGTCAATGCGAAAAACAAGTATAAGATCAAAGAGAAGGAACCTTTGAAAATCTCAATCAAGGCCACGCCCCAGTCATTTACTAGGATTAAGAATGTCCAGTATAAGCTGGTGAAAAAGGGGAAGAGCAGTGCCAAATACCGATGGAAGACCGGAAAGAAGGTCAAGGTTAAAAAAGGATTTAAAGGACGTCTTTACATAAAATACAATACGACTTCCGGAAGCACGATTGTGAAGACAAAAGGTTTTGTAATTAAAAAGAAAAAAAAGTAGAGAACAAAGGAGCGTGTGAATATGCCGATTAGAATTGATACAGACCTGCCGGCCAGGGCCATCCTGGAGGAGGAAAATGTCTTTGTGATGGATATAGACCGGGCGGTGACGCAGGATATCCGGCCGCTTAGGATTGCAATCCTGAATTTGATGCCGAATAAACTGGACACAGAGCTGCATCTGCTCCGGAGTCTCTCCAACACCCCGCTGCAGATCGACATCACATTTTTAAAGACTGCCTCTTATGAGCCCACACATGTGCCGGAATCCCACATGGAGAAATTTTATGTGTATTTTGATGAGGTGCGGGACAAAAAATTTGACGGAATGATCATAACCGGTGCTCCCGTGGAGCTGAAAGAATTTGAAGAAGTGGATTACTGGGAGGAAGTGGCGGAGATCATGGAATGGACGAAGAAAAATGTCACTTCCACTTTACATATCTGCTGGGCTGCCCAGGCAGGGCTTTACTATCACTATGGGGTTAAGAAAAACGTTCTGGACCAAAAGATATCCGGTGTGTACCGGCACTATCCGCTTCACAAAAAGACTCTGCTGGTAAGAGGGTTTGACGACTACTTTTTTGTTCCTCATTCCAGAAACACCGGTGTCGACGGCGAGGCTATCAAACAGTGCAAAGAATTAACTGTAGTGGCAGAGTCAGAGGAAACAGGACCATACCTGATCTTAAATGAGACTGGAAGCCAGATATTCGTCACGGGGCATCCCGAGTATGATGTCATGTCCCTCCATCAGGAATATATTAGGGATATGAACCGCGGGTTAAATCCGGAGATTCCAAAGAATTATTATCTGGATGACGATCCGAAAAAGGGACCGGTAAAGTCATGGAGATGCCATGCCAATGCGATGTATTATAATTGGCTGAACTACTATGTATACCAGGCAACTCCTTATGATTTGTAGGATTTTATGAAAAAACCGAATTTCACATAAAAAATATTTCTTGTATTGATATTATTTTTCGAGTCTGGTTTCTTAATTTGCCGTTGACATTTACAAGGAATTTATGATAGGATAACTACAAGGAATTCCTGAATTAAAACAAAATAATATTGTCGTATAGAGATTTGAATATGACAGAAGATTATGGCTTATGCCATGATTTTCTGTCATATTTTTTTGTTTTATAGGAAAGTTCTACGATATTTCCTAATGAAATAAAAACGCTCTGCGGGTTGAGAGTTGAAGTGGGATTGCCCGCTTAGTTACATAATCTTTTATGGAAAGGTGGTCAGGATGAAAGAGATAAAAATATTATGTGTCTACGATGGATACATAACGAAAGACATCATGAGCGGAATGAAAGAACTGGAGAAATTTGGAGCCCATATTACTATGATCAATGATGACCAGATAAAAAACGTGGGGGATGTTACCAATCGAATGCTGCTGCTGGAGCAAAAAGGTATTGCGGAGGCACCAACGTGCAGAACTTTGCTGGAGAATTGTTCAGACAAAGAGATTTTGGTTGTTCACTGTACATCAATCAACAAAGAGATTCTGGAGGCTTGTTCAAAACTTCAGGCAGTGGTTGTTCTTCGCGGCGGCATTGAAAATGTGGACAGCAGTGAGCTTGCCAAGCGGCAGATTCCTCTGATGAACGCATCTTTAAGAAGTGCGGATGCGGTCTCTGATGCAGCCGTAGGCATGATGATCGCTGAAAATAAAAATATTGCAAGGAGCCACCATTATATGAAAGAAGGGAGATGGGTAAAATCATATATCAATCAAAGATACATACGCAATATGAATAAATGTACGGTTGGATTGATAGGCTACGGCGCTATTGGATCCAGAGTGGCAAAAAAATTAAAGGGATTTGAAAGCCAGATTCTGGTCTATGACCCCTTTGTCAGCAAAGAGCAGATTGAGAAAGATGGTGTGAAAGTTGTAGAGCTGGACCAGTTATTAGAAACATCCGATTTTGTCTCCGTGCATTTAAGATTGTCTGATAAAACGAAGAAATTTATGGGAAAGCGGGAATTTGTACAGATGAAGAAAACAGCTTACTTTATCAATACTGCCCGGGCAGGACTAGTGGATACAGAAGCACTTACAGACGCTTTGAAAAACCGTGAGATCGGCGGTGCGGCCATCGATGTATTTGATCAGGAACCGCTGTCAAAAGGCCACCCATACTTAAATCTTGAAAATGTAACACTGACTTCTCATCTTGCAGGAACGTCAAGTGATACTCCGGTTGTAAGCGTAGAGATCGGTGTTCAGAAGCTGAAAGATTACCTCACCAGAATGGCGGAGGAAGACAATGAAGAAGATTAATCTGGCAGAAGTTCTGCTCAAAGAGATGGCTGTCTTTGACTGTAAATCATTTGAAAGTAAAGAGGAGATGTTTGACATTGCGGCTCTGAAATTTACGGAAGAAGGATTTGTCACAAATGCGGAAGCATTTGAAGAAGCTTTGAAGTTCAGGGAAACCCTTGGCCCCACATATATGGGGAATTTGGTTGCTGTACCCCATGGAAAATGCAGAGAAGTTTTAAAGCCTGGAATAGCATTTTACAGATGCAAAGAACCTTTTGTTTATGAGTCCGCAGGAGAATCCGGATTTGTAAAATACATTTTTGTATTAGCTATTTCTGAAAATCAAGAGAACAATTATCATCTGAGAGTACTGGCAGCATTAGCAGGAATGCTGGCACATAAAGAATTTTTAAAGCTTTTGGAAGAAGCCGCAGACTATGAAGAATTTATTCATGGAATAAATCAATTAAAACTATAAAAAGGTATGTACGAAAGGAGGAAATGACTCATGTTAGTCACACTAAAAGAGATCTGTAAGATCGCGGATGAGAGAGGGATTGGAGTGGGGGCATTTAATGTGCCGAATCTTGAGGCTTTGACCGCTGTCGTAGAGGCAGCGGAAGAATTGAATGCTCCGGTTATCATTGCCCATGTTGAAATTCATGAAAAATATGTTCCGATTGAAGTCATTGGACCGATCATGATTGAAACTGCAAAAAATGCGTCTGTCCCAGTCTGTGTTCATTTAGATCATGGTACAAGTTTTAACGAAATAATGAAAGCTCTGCGGATTGGATTTACTTCTGTCATGATTGATGCGTCTTCTGAGGATTATGATACAAATGTGGAGAGGACAAAAGAGATTGTGAGGATAGCCCATGGTATGGGAGTTTCTGTAGAAGCGGAGCTGGGACACATTTTAGTCTCTGAAAAAGGAGCTTCTGAGGGTGATGTCACCCCAAATAACGTAAATCCCAAAGATTGTTATACAGATCCTGAGAAGGCAAGGGAGTTTGTCAAGAACACAGGAGTGGATGCCCTGGCAATAGCGTTCGGCACTGCACATGGGGTATATGCTGCAAAACCAGTATTAGACCTGCAGCGGATCATGGAAATAAAGAAAAAAATTGATATTCCGCTGGTAATGCACGGTGGTTCAGGCGTATCAAGCGACGAATTTAAGACTGCGATTCAAAACGGGATAAAAAAGATTAACTATTATACATATATGGCCTTGTCCGGAGCCGATCGAGCGAAGAAATTCTTATATGAAAGTAGAGATGATGACAGCGTTCAGTTTCATGATATCGTCATGGCAGGAAAAGAAGGTATGAAAGAGAATGTCAAAATTGCAATGAACACTTTTTTAATGAAGTGAGAGAAAAGGAGAAGAATATTGAAGGATAATTTATTGGAGTTTAAAGCCACAGTGATGTCAGCTATTACAACTGGTGTATCCTATATGCTTCCTTTTGTTGTAGCCGGAGGCATATTAGTAGCCATTTCATTTGCAATCGGAGGTTATGATGTAGGCTCAGCGGTTGAACCGTGCAAAACCTTAGCTTCCACCCTTTATTATCTTGGACAGATTGGGCTTAGTACCCTTATGGTTCCGATTTTAGGCGCGTTTGTTGCATATTCCATTGCAGATAAACCGGGTATCTGTGTTGGAATGTATGCCGGATGGATTGCGACAGATCCGTGGAGCATTGGATATGCATCCGGTTTCCTGGGGGCGCTGATCGGCGGCATTATTGCTGGATATCTGGTGGAGGCCCTAAAGAAAATGCCGCTGCCAAGATCCTTAAAATCACTGCTGCCCACGTTAATCATTCCTCTGCTTGGATGCGGAATGATAGGACTTTTAATGCACTATGTACTGGGAGGACCGCTGGGAGCCTTAACGACTGCATTAACACATTTTCTTGACGGTCTTGGGACAGGCAATATCATCATCTTAGGCCTTGTGCAGGGAGCCATGATTGCTTTCGACATGGGCGGGCCATGTAATAAAGTGGCCTATGCATTTTCACTGGCCTGCATGGAAACAGGAAACTATCTGCCGATTGCTGCCGTTTTTGTGGCTGCAATGGCACCTCCCATGGCTATGGCCATTGCAATGATCGTGAAAAAAGATTATTTTACGAAAGAAGACAGAAGCTCCATTCCCGGGTGCATCGCAGGATGCCTGTGTATGATCACTGAATTTGCCATTCCTCATGCAGCAAAAGATGTAAGACGCATTCTTTGCTTTTGTGTCGGATCAGCCATCGGTTCTGCCATGTCTTTTGCTCTCGGTGTGACAATGAGGGCACCTCACGGAGGGTTATTTGTCTTATTTGCAGTCAATAAGCCGCTTGTGTTCATAATCTGTCTTGTAACGGCGGTTTTAATTTCAGCAGCATTGATTATATTTATCGGACATCCGGTGGAGCAGGAGACATAGGGAGAAAACACAAATACAGATAAGGAGAAATGTATGAAGGTAATCGGAATCACATCATGTGCAACAGGGATCGCGCATACATATATGGCGGCTGATGCAATAGAAAATATATGCAAAGAAAGAGGATATGAATGTAAAGTCGAAAGACAGGGGGCCCTTGGAATAGAAAACAAGCTAAAAGCAAGAGAGATCAAAGAAGCGGACTTGATCGTTTTTGCCAATGATGTAGGTATTTCGAAGGCGGAACGGTTTAAGGGATCAGAAGATAAGATATTCCAGACAAAACCTCATGACGTAATAAAAAATCCTGCAATCATTTTTAATAAATGATATGATGAATGAAAAGGAGCAGGAGACTATGGGAGAGGGAGAGCTATGTTTGATGATGGAAAATTTCATGTGATACCAGCGGTACGCAGTCTGAAGTTTTTTGCAGAAGCGCTGAGAACGGAAGAAGAGTGGATTTTGACCAGCAACTGTGCACATATAGGAAATCTGCAGAGCCTGTCTCACAAATGTCATGATGCCAATAAAAAAATTATTGTAAATCATGAGATCGTGGGCGGACTGGGAGCCGACAAGACTGCGTTTGAGTTTTTAAAGAAGATGTACCATGTAGACTGTGTCATGGGAGTTCACAATATCCGGCTGGGAATGGTCAAGAATGAAGGAATGAAGACCATTCAGCGCATCACTCTTTCAGACTCCTTTGCTCTGGAACAGGCTGCCAAAAGCTTACAGATTTCAAAGGCAGATGCCATTGAGCTGCGGCCGGCATATTATGCAGCAGAGTTTTTGGATTATTTCAAAAAAATCAAAGACTGCTGTTATATTGCCGGCGGATTTATCGACAGTAAAGACACGGTTGATATAATGTACAGGGCAGGATTTAATGGGATTACAACAAGCAATGAGAAGCTATGGAACTATCAAATACGATAAACAATAAAAGGACTTATGATCAGGGCAGGTACGGTTTTTAAAGCTGTACCTGCCCTTTATGAAATGATTTCGGATTGGCACCGCATACGGAGCAGCAGTAGTAATCTTGCTGCCATGTTCTGTTTAAGGAAGTGTTTACTTCATATTCTTAAAGATCTGATAGATCTTTGAATAATTTTTCTTATCATCCTCACTCTGTTTCACTCCGGTGTACTCCGTCCAATCACTGTCGCTTCTTCCGAGAACGCTATAAGTACGCGGTTTTCCGTCAGAAGAATCGGAAGCAGACAATGTCTCCCTACGTACAGCCACATATCCGGCAGTGTAAGTGCCTCTCGCAGAATTATAGCGAATGACTTTTACTTTATCACCGGGACTCTTGGAACTGATATCCTCTGTGGTCCAGTAGAAATAATAGCTGCTGCCTTTTCCCTGAAAAGACCATGTATTGACCCCTGCCTGGCCGGCGTTAAATCCTGCCTGCCCAAGAGCATTCAGAAGATTTTCATAGGCTTTTCCTGTACCGGAAGAGGAATCGATATTTTTGTTCATGTAGCCTTCGATCAGTTTTGCGATGTCCGGGTTATTCGCTATGATATAAGACAATGCCTCGTTCATGTTAAAATCGTAATTTTTATCATGTTTGCCGCACACAATGACGATGCTTCCGTCAGATCCGCGGCTGACATCATAGGCCCCGCCCTGCCGGCATTTGTATTCGGATTTTTCGGCAAGAGATTTCAGGTATGCGGTGTCGTATTTTCCTGACTCTTCCAGTTCATAGATTTCATCGGCTGTGAGATCTCTCAAAAGTCCTGCTTTGCTGACCAGGCAGGCTTTCTTCTGGGCGCTGGTGATGTAGCTGATCAGGGAAGGAATCAAAAGAGCCAGAAGTATTGCCAGAATCAAGAGAACTACAATGAGTTCCACTAAGGTAAAACCCTTATTTTTCTTGTATTTGTATGACATCACAGTATGGTCAGCTCCTTTCCGAATCTTTCTTTTAGTATAGCATATCTGCCTGGGATCAGATACAGAAAAAGAGAAATCTACGACAAAGCCTGAATGCGGGGTTTCTTTCTGTGAGCATTTCTCACTCTTTGACGGCATTTTGGAAGCATATTCTTCAGCTTCTCCCATTCTTCATCATCTGCATTTTTTGCAAGCTTTTCCTCCAGCAGATGGGACTGGATGATCAGGCTGTAATAGAGCTGTGTATCCGTATCCTCCTGCCTGCATATCTGTGTCAGCAGCTTTGTAGCTGCTGCATATTTATTCCAAAGCTGTTCTGTTGCAAGTCTCCGGCTGAATGGAAAGACTACAAGGTTGAAGATCAGGGAGACCAGAATTCCAGCGATTATATATGCCAGGCGGACTGCCAGCATTTCTCCCACACTGTTCCATCCAAAGACATCGGTAAAGACGGCGGCGCCCAGAGCACCAATGGTGGAACAGGCGAAAGTGCCGGTATAGTCTGTAAAGTAAAAGGAAAGGTATCCGGATAACATCATAATCGCAGTGCGGCCTGTCATAGACGGAACAGCCGCATACAAAAGCAGGCTGAGGAGACCGCCGGCTGCCGTGGCGGCAAACCTTTTCTTTGCCTTTTGTCCGATGTCGTCTGCATACGGCAGAGAAACAGAAGCGATGGTAAACAGCAGCCATTTTCCGTGAACAAGGTGCATGGACTGGACAAACAGGCATGAACATGCCAGGAGCAGACCGACGCGCAGGGCATATACGACTCTGACCGGACTGATATCCAGGGCGGCCTTCAGCCGGATGGAAAGAGAGAGCATTGTCTTCCGGTACCGGGTCTTTTTTTCAGGGTCCGTCATATGGAGGAGATGTTCCTGCAGATAGGTAAGCCCGTCAAATAGTTCCTTTGCCCTGGAATCCTCTTTCTGAGATACAAAGTCAGACTGGAGGAGCGGAGGGAGTTCTTTGATCTGTCCCTGTACAAACTGCCGGAAGACAGAGAGCTTTTCAGAGACGGAGCAGAGCATTTTCGTCTGGAAAACAGAGAGCGGCTGTTCCATATCGGAAAGGATCAGAAACAGATGTTCTATCCCCCGTCCGGAATCGATGACCGCAAAATCAGCATCTGAAATGCACAAAATCTTCTTACGGCGGTCATAAACCATACGGCTTAAGCGGAACAGATTTTTTCTCACGTCTTCCGGTGTGTCAGGGGCTCCTTTTCCGGTGATCATATAATCGATCAGATCGCAGGTCTCATCAATCATATCAGACAGCGCATCTCTTGTGGTCTCAATAACCCGTTTACGGCCCATAATGAACTGATACAGAATGATGCAGACAGCACCCGTGATCATGGCGGCCAGACGCTTTGGCAGCAGATCCGGTGTAATCGGTGAAATAAAGATCAGGAACAGATAGGACAGTATGTATGGGAAGTAAAGGTGGCTGGAATGCTCGTAAGTAAAAACATAAAGGATCAGAAAGATCATTCCGAAGTTCAGCGGAAATGAAAACACAGGGGGCAGTGTGTTTACAACACAGGCAGAGACAGCCATGGCTGCAAGGACAGCAGCCTGGCCTGCCAGATGTTTTACCGGTGAAGCGGTCATATCCTTTAACATAGAAGATGCCATCATAATGGTAAAAATAACACCGACGATGGAATTTTCCATGCCAAATACTTTCTGGAATACTGTGACAAAAGTAATAATAAAAATAAAATCCAGAGTGGCAAATCTGAAATTCTTCTTCAGACTTTCCTGGCAGGAAGCCAGTATCTTTTTAGTCTTATTGTTCAATTAGAATGCCTCCTTTCAGCAATTCATAATGTTATCATGCCAGAGGACCTTGTTCAAGAACGTCACTTTTGGCTTTTTTTTCGTACACAAACTATATATCCCCATAAATTTTGACAGGATTCATTCATGCCAAGGTTGAATTGCTTGGGCAACTATTTGTTCTGAACATCCTTTATAATAAAAGCATACCAACAATGCAATCTTTTTAAGAAAGGAGAGAGACATTATGAAACAGCAAGTACAGAAGTTCGGACGTTTTTTGAGCGGCATGGTGCTGCCCAACATCAGTGCGCTGATCGCATGGGGATTTTTCACCGCGATCTTCCTGCAGGGAGGGTGGTTCCCAAATGAAAAGATGGCAGCCGTGATCAGTCCTATGCTTAACTATCTCATTCCGGTCCTGATGGGCTATACCGGAGGAAAGATGGTGTACGGAACAAGAGGAGCAGTCGTCGGTGCAGTGGCAACCTTCGGCATCATCATCGGAGGCTCCATCCCGATGTTCCTCGGAGCAATGATCGCAGGACCTCTTGGAGGATGGCTTGTGAAAAAGCTGGACGGTCTGCTGAAAGACAAGATTCCGACAGGTTTTGAGATGCTTTATGACAATTTTTCCGCAGGAATCCTCGGAATGATTCTCGTAATGCTCTGTTTCTGGATTATGGGGCCGCTCGTAGAGGGAGCCAGCAATGCCCTTGGAAACGGAGTAAAGGCAATCGTAGACGCGGGAATGCTGCCGCTGGCATCTGTTATCATTGAGCCGGCAAAAATTTTATTTTTAAATAACGCCATTCAGTATGGCGTGCTGACACCGCTTGGTCTTGCAGACGCGGCTGAAGCCGGAAAATCCATCTACTTTCTGCTGGAAGGCAACCTGGGGCCTGGACTCGGAGTACTCCTTGCATGCTGGTTTTTCGGAAAAGGAGAAGCAAAGAGTTCTGCTCCGGGTGCTATCATTATTCAATTCTTCGGCGGAATCCATGAACTTTACTTCCCCTATGTACTTATGAAGCCTGCCCTGATCATCGCGGTAATCCTGGGAGGCAGTGCAGGAATACTTACCAACTCCTTATTGGGCAGCGGTCTTGTGGCGGCGGCGACACCGGGAAGTATTTTTGCCTATATGGCCATGGCTCCGAAAGGCGGGGCGCTTCCGGTGCTGGCAGGTATTGCTGCGGCTACGGCAGTATCTTTTATCGCTGCTTCCATTATTTATAAGCGCTCTAAAGATGATGAGGAAGAGGGCAGCTTCCAGAGTTTTGACCCATTGGATCTGTCTCTGGACGGCGGGGTAAAGAAGATCGTCTTTGCCTGTGATGCGGGAATGGGCTCCAGCGCCATGGCAGCGGCTACTTTGACGAATAAGCTGAATAAGGCCGGAATCAATATTAAAGTGGCTCACACATCTGTGGATGAGATACCAGAGGACGCAGAGATTATTCTTACTCACACAAGCCTTGCGGACAGGGCAAAATCTTATAACAGTACGGCACGGATCATTGCGGTTTCCAACTTTGTTGAGGCACCGGAATATGACCGGCTGGTGGAAGAACTGAAAAAGCAGCAGTAAATGTATGGGGAGGAAATCGTATGCGTGTGAAAATGGCTTCTCTATATGGGAAGAAAGATATCAGGATCAGAGAGACAGAGTTGCCGGACTTAAGAGACGATGAAATATTGATCAAAGTCATGTCCAACGGGATCTGCTTTTCGACCTACAAAGCAGCCATGAAAGGCGAAGAGCATTTAAGAGTTCCCGAAAACGTGCATGAGACCCCGGTGGTTACTGGCCATGAAATGGCCGGTATCATTGAAAAAGTAGGAGAAAAATGGAAAGGGCAGTATAAAGAAGGAACGTCCTGTTTTTTACAGGCTGGGATTCGGTACAAGGGAAGTGAGGACGCACCGGGTTATTCCTTTGAATTTTTCGGGGGAAATGCGACTTACACGATCATTCCGGGAGGCTATATTGAATCCGGATGTCTTCTGACTTATGAAGACGACTATTTTGCTTTTGCTTCCATGGGAGAGCCTGTATCCTGCATCATCAGCGCGTTTCATACATGTATCCATGATTATATGGAAGATATGTTTGTCTATGACAATATTCATGGAACAAAGGAAGGCGGAAATCTGCTTCTGATGGCATCCTGCGGACCTATGGGGATCGGAGCCATTGACTATGCGGTACACGGACCTGCAAGGCCAAAGAAACTGGTAGTTACGGAGATCAATGAAGAGCGGCTTAAAAGGGCAGCACAGCTGATCAGTCCAAAAGAAGCATCGGATTACGGAGTGGAACTTATTTATGTGAATCCTGAGGATTTGGACAATGAAGAACAGGAATTAAGACAGCTGTCCGGGGGAAAGGGCTATGACGACATCATGGTATTTGCGGCATCAGAACGTCTTGTAGAGCTGGGCAGCAGCCTTCTTGCCGTCAACGGATGCCTGAACTTTTTTGCCGGCCCGACCGATGAGCAGTTTAAGGCGAGAGTCAATTTCTACGACATTCATTACAGGAGGACCCACTATGTCGGCAACAGCGGCGGAAATTTAGACGATATCCGGGAAATGTTCGATTTGTCCAGAGAAGGACTGATCACACCGGAGTATATGATCACGCATGTGACGGGACTTTCAGAGGTGCCGGAGATCATTTTAAATCTGCCGGATATTCCGGGCGGAAAGAAACTTGTATATCCTCATGTGGATCTGCCCCTTATGGCACTCGCTGATTTTGAAAAGCAGGCAGATGAAGATCCGGTTTATAAAAAAATTGCGGGCATTTTGAAAGCAAACCACGGGGTGTGGTGCAAAGAAGCCGAGCAGGTATTATTTGCCGAAAAATGGATCGGTGATTGAAGTATTTTCCAATGCAGCAGTAAAAGATTTCGGGTAAAATGGAGGAAGAGACATGTTAGTAAATTTACAGAACATATTAAAAGAGGCGGAAGAAGGAGGGTACGCAGTTCCCTGCTTCAATGTTCCCAACTTTGAGATGGCGAGAGCGGCTGTGGATGCTGCCAGTGAACTTTCTGTGCCGGTGATTATCGGCCACGTCCAGGTTCATGACGGTCTGATTCCAATCGAAAATATCGGTCCCCAGACGGTGGAGTATGCAAAAAGGGCATCGGCTCCTGTATGTGTACATTTGGATCACGGCATTGACATGAGTTTTGTTATGAGAGGGATTCGGTGCGGATATTCCAGCATCATGTATGACTGCAGTGACCTTCCTTTTGAGGAAAATGTCACGAGAATCCGGGAATTTACCGAGGCGGCCCACGAGATGGGGCTCTCCGTGGAGGCAGAACTTGGAACCATGAGCAGTACGGCGGAGGATTCCCACGGCGGGCCGAGACTCCTTGGAAGAGATGAGATTAAAAAGACCTTCACCGACCCGGATATGGCAGCCGAGTTCGCAGAAAGAACCGGTGTGGATGCCCTTGCCGTATGTTTCGGAACGGTGCACGGAATCTATGCGGAGGAACCGATGCTCGATATTGCGCGGGTGAGAGAAATCCGAAGCAAGATGCCAAAGAGCACAAGGCTGGTCATGCACGGAGGCTCCGGCGTGGATCAGGAACAAGTGGCTGAAGCAATCAAAGCGGGGATTACAAAGATCAATTACCATTCCTACTGGTCCAAAGCAGCCTCCATGCATGTTTATGAGAAATTAAAAGAGACACAGGGGGATATGTTTTATCATGAGGTACAGGAGGAAGCGTACCGGAAATTAAAAGAAGATGCAAAAGAAGTACTTTTGAGGTTCAGGGGCGGAAGAGACTAGAGAACAGAAATTACAAGTCTCCTGAAAAAAGGGTCAGGTGAGAGAGATGGATCAAACGTTTTTTTCTCTTCGGCAGATAAAGCTGTTTCAGATTCTGCTCGGGCAGGATCAGTATCTGCCGATGGATCAGGCAGCAGAGAGACTTGGAGTCAGTACGAGGACCCTGTTTCGGGAAATTCAGGGGATCAACCGGGAACTTGGAGGGCTTTCAGTATATCTGGAGACAAAAACAGGAAAAGGAATCCGGCTGTCCGGTGACCGGGAAAGTTTTGCCGGCTGCCTGGAGGAAATCTCTAAGAGAGATTCTTCTCTGTTTTATTATACAAAAGAACAGCGGCGGGCACTGCTGACCATCGAATTTTTAAAAAGAAAACATATTGAAAAACTGGGATACTATGCATATAAACTGATGGTATCCGAAGCGACAATCAGCAATGACATCCAGGCTGTCAGGCCCTGGTTTCAAAAACACAGTCTGGCGCTGGAAAGGAAAGCAGGTCTTGGCATTACCGTGACCGGAGAAGAAGAAAATTTCCGAAGCGCGATCATTGACTTTCTCAATGAAAAACTGATGAGGGCAGATGTGGAGCAATTCCAGGACAGCAGAGGAGAATTCCGTGCTCTGGAATATTTCCAAAACCTTGGAAAGAACAGCAATATGGATCTGCTGAATGAAGAGATTCTTGACAAAGTCATAAAGATACTGAAGAAATGTGAAGATGAGTTTTTGAGCCGGATCACCAGGCACTCCTATATCGGACTTGTCATCCATCTGGTCATTGCCATTGAACGGCTCCTTTCCGGCAAAACGATCACGATGGAAGAAGAACTGCTTCGTGCATTAAAGGAAGATCCCTACTATAAAAAAGCAAAAGAGCTGACTGCGTATTTTGAAGAAGAGTTTCATATCGAAGTGCCGGAATCGGAGTCGGCCTATGTATTCATGCATTTAAAAGGCGCAAGAATGAAATATGCGGTGGAAAAGCAGGACGAACTGACGAAGATGCTGGATGAGTATGACTGTATGATCGTAGCGGATGATCTCATCGCAGCATTCGGGCGCCTGATGGGAGATGATTTCAGCCAGGACAAAGTACTTTACCAGGGACTGGCGTCCCATCTGAGAGCCACACTGCACCGCCTGAATTATCATATGAGGCTTGAAAATCCTCTTTTAGACCAGATAAAAGAAGACTTCAGGGATATCTTTGCCATATGCAAGTCTGTGTGCAAAGTCATGGAGACAAAATATCATCTGGAAGTCAATGAAGATGAGATCGCCTATCTGTCCTTTCATTTCGGAGCGGCAATTGAGAGAAAGAAAGCACAGATTAAACAGTCTGTCATTCTGAATGTTGCAGTCGTCTGTGCCAGCGGGATCGGCATTTCCAGTTTTCTGTCCTCCAGTATTAAGAGCCGTTTTGCGGGGACAGTCAGAGTCAGCCCGCTGTCTGTGGAACAGGTGGCATTGCGGGAAGCGGAAGGAATGGACATTATCATTTCCACGTTAAAGCTGCCCGACCAGGGAATACCGGTTATGGAAGTCGGGGCTCTGTTAAAAGAAGAGGACTTCGGCAGAATGCAGGCTTACTTTGAAATACTGAAGGAGCAGAAGATACAAAAGAAGATCCCGGATGTAAAGAATATTCGCAGGGCAGTATGCCCGGATATTGTAGAAAATCTCCGGATCTATCCGGCAGATGCATCAGAAGGGAAAGAGGAGGTTTTAAGAAAACTTCTCGGACATACAGACATGGGAGAGAAGCAAAAAGACCGGTGCCTGGAAGCGGTGATGGAGAGAGAAAAAGACGGACCGGTGGCATTAAAGGACCGTAAATTTCTGATTTTCCACTGTAATATTCCGGGAAACAATACACCGGTCCTTATGTTTTTTACATTGGATCACAAAAAGGGGACACATCCGGATTTTCAGGACTTTGACAAAGGTGCGCTGATGATCGTGGATAAAAAACAGGATAAGAAGACAAGAGATACGCTGGCCGTTATTTCTGAAGGGTTTGTCAATGATGAGAGAATTCTTGAATCCCTTGAAAAGAAAGATCCAAAAGCACTCAGATGTCAGATCAGGGAGTATTTGGAGCGTGCAAAACAAGAAGGAGATGAGGGATTGTTATGATGCAAAAGGACAAGAGCAGGAAACCTGTGCTCATAAAGGAAAATATCGTGCTGGACTGTAAGGCGGTGACGCCGGAGGAAGCCATTATCCATGCCGGAGAACTATTGCTGAGAAGCGGATACATAAAGAGCGGGTACATCAGCGGCATGCTTTCACGGGATGAAAATTTTTCTGTTTATCTTGGAAATATGCTTGCGATTGCCCATGGAGAGAAAGGTGTCAGAGACCAGATTCTTGGAACGGGGATGTCTGTTTTGATCTGTCCGGACGGTATCGACTGGCATGGGAATCTGGTCAAGATCGTTATGGGGCTTGCGGCTATTGGGGATGAGCATATGGAACTTCTGATGCACTGCGCAAATATTTTCAGTGACAGGGAACGGGTGGAACGGCTGGTGAGATGCCGGGACAGAGACCGGGTTTACAGGATGTTCGGAGGAATATAGAAAAACTATCGCAGGGCGGCGTTGAATTTAGAGTCTTGATATGATAGCATTAGCTATGGTATCAGGGCTCTTATATTTTGCAGAGATTATGAAAGATACCATTTTACAGCGACAACTATTGTTCATAGAAAGGATGCCCATGATTAGACTAATTGCAACAGATATTGACGGAACTCTGGTAGAAGAAGCAGCTATGAATCTGAATCCTGAATACTTCGATGTGATCCGGGAGTTCAGAAAACGGGGAGTTCTGTTCGTAGCAGCCAGCGGACGTCAGAGAAATAGCATTGAGCGTTTTTTTGAACCGATCAAAGATGATATTATTTTCCTGTCCGAAAATGGCGCATGCATTACATCCAGAGAATATAAACATGTGGATGTGATGGACCCATTTATCGTCAAAAGCATAATGGAGGATGCAATGGAGATTCCCGGATGTACCTGTGCTCTGAACGACGGAGAGACCAGCTATTTTGACTCCGAAATGCTCTACCGCCATATGAAGGACGACTATGGATACAATGCGGTGATGGTGGATGATTTATTTAAAGTGGAAGCAGGGGTCTGCAAAGTTTCTGTGTTCCACAACCGGAATGCGGAAGATGCGGTAGGAAAAGATTTTTATGATAAATGGGGAGGCAGGATCTACGTTGCCAGCGCAGGAGAAAAGTGGGTAGACTGTATGAACCTTGGAGTAAATAAAGGAAACTCTTTGAAGCGTTTTCAGGAACATTACAATATCTCGGCAGATGAGACGCTGGCTTTCGGCGATAACATCAATGATATCGAGATGCTGAAACGGGCTGCCCACAGCTTTGCCGTGGCCAACGCCAGGGAAGAGGTAAAAGAAGCTGCAAATTTTGTGACAGATTCTAATAGAGAAGACGGTGTATTGAAGGTGTTAAAAGCAGTGCTTAGGGGGGAATTATGTTAGAAGCAGTTATTTTTGATATGGACGGAGTTATTGTAGATTCTGAACCGGGTTACTATAAAGCCTTGCTGAGGCTTCTGGATGAATTTGATGCATATGTGGATGAGGAGTATAATGCACGGTATTTCGGGACTACGATGGAAAAGCTGTTTACGGATACCATTGAGTATTTGAAACTGGATACGACTGTTGACTATTGTATTCGGCGATTCTTTGAGATTTATGAAGAAGTGGTCAGGGAAGAAGGATTTACACCGATCAAAGGGTCATTGGAGCTGATCCGTGCGCTTCATGAGGAGGGAATCCCCACAGCAGTTGCATCATCGTCTCCGATGGATCACATCGTACGGATCACTGAGAATTTAGGAGTTATTGACTGCTTTCACGCACTGGTGACAGGGGAAGATTGTGAACACTCTAAACCTGATCCGGAAGTCTTTTTAAAGGCAGCAGGTCAGCTTGGAATTAATCCAAAACATTGTGCTGTGGTGGAGGATTCCGTCAACGGTGTTTTGGCGGGCAGCCGGGCAGGCATGAAGGTTCTTGGTTTCAGCAATCCTGAATACGGAAGTCCGGCACACGAAAGGGCACACAAAGTTGTTCGGTCCATGGAAGATGTGGATGTGAGTACTTTGAGAGGATTATTTCATTAAAATACACAGATGGAGAGGAAATAGAGTGGAAGCAGTTATTTTTGACATGGACGGAGTGATCGTAGATACAGAACCCGGCTTTTATATTGTGGCTAATCAGTTTCTGGAGCGTTATGGAAAAAGTATTACTAAAGAATATTTTGAACAATTTTTCGGCGGCGCATCAGAGTACATGTGGAAGACAACGACTCAAATGCTTGGACTGGATATTCCTGTAGAGGAATGTCTGAAGGGTACACACGAAATCCGGGAACAGCGAATCAGGGAAGAAGGCTATGAGCCTATCGAAGGCACACTGGACTTGATCCGGGAACTCCACAGTCAGGGAATTCCTTTGGCGGTGGCGTCATCTTCTTCCAAGCAGGAGATTGAGAGAGTGATGGATTATTTTGAAATCACTCATTGCTTTCGGGCACTGGTCAGCGGAAAAGACTGCGAACATCCCAAACCGGCTCCGGATGTATTTTTAAAGACGGCCCGGAAGCTTTGCATAAAGCCGGAACAGTGTCTGGTGATTGAGGATTCCAACAACGGAGTCACGGCTGCCAAGAGTGCGGGAATGAGTGTCATCGGATTCCGGAATTTAGAGGTTGCAAATCAGGAACTGAGACCTGCAGACCATGTGGTGACTTCTATGAAAGACATTACTCTGGAATTGTGCAGAAGTTTTTAAAAATTTATATAGGCAAACTAAATCTCTCCAAAGATGTTTGGGGAGATTTATTTATTACAAAATTGTGACGATATATTGAATATATATTAAAAATGTGTTATATTAAAGCCGAAATAGAGTAAATTACTTACAAGATATGTTTCAAGGTTCTGGAACAGTTTACCAGAGAAGACAATAAGAAAAGAGGTTTATTATGAAAGCGGGCATGAAAAAATGTATCAGTTACTTGCTGACAGCAGTGTTTGTTATCTCGGCTGTATTGTCAGCGGGAGGACTGCAGAAAAAGCAGGTCCGGGCGGCAGAAAAATTTCAGATTCATTTTATAGATGTGGGTGCAGCCGATGGAGCGCTGCTTCAATATGGGGAAGGCAGCAGTGCAGAGTATGCCTTGATAGACACCGGGGCTGATTATTATACTACAACAAAAGGGGAGCAGATCCCCACAAAAGACTGGGCATATAATTATCTCATAGAAAAGGGCATCAAGAAGCTTAAATTTATCCTTTTAACCCATCCGCACAGGGATCACATCGGAGGACTTGAGAGAATCCTTCGGGAAGATGATATAGAAGTAGAAAAAATCTACGGAAATAACCGAAATCTTACCTATTCCGGGGCGGATGGGAATAACAAAGAATTCGACAAAGAATTTTATAAGGAGACATTGGCGGCGATCGATTCTTATGCTGACAGAAATGGGAAGGGTGAGAACTTTTATGAAGTTCCTGTCATGGGCAGTACAATCAATATCGGAAACGCCCGTGTGCAGTTTTACGGTCCGGCGGATGAGTCAAATTATCAGTATGGAAGAGCTGTAAATTTAGATATTCGTGAAATTAATAAGCGTTCCATCGTGTGCAAGATCACAAACGGAAAAAATACATTTCTTATGACCGGAGACGCACAGAGACAGACGATAGAAGCCGCAGTAAAAAAAGGATACAATTTGTCAGCCCAAGTGCTGAAAGTTCCCCATCACGGTATGCAGGATGTGACAGAAGACAATAAAATCGGAAAAGATTATCCGTCTGACCACAAATATTTATTTGATAAAGCAAATGCCTCAATTTCTGTCGTCAGCAATGGTTATGACAACGATAATGAATCACCGCTTCCAAGAGTATTGAAGGAATTGGCGGGTTCAGATGTCTATCTGACCAGTAACCGAGGTACGATCATTGTATCTTCCGACGGAACAAACCTGTCTGTTAAGACAGAAAAAGGAAATAGTGCACCGAGTTACGCAGGCGATTATAACCCGGCAAAGAAAGCATCACCGACGATGAAAAGCGTCAGCGTATCCAGCAACGGAAAGAACAAACTGGTGCCGACGACTTACAGTGCGGCCAACAGCTATAAGCTTTACGAAAAGAAAAATGTGACGGTTAAATTTTCAGGGACGCCTCAGCCGTTTACGAAAGTAAAGAGCGTCCAGTATAAGTTTGTCAAAAAAGGCGTGGACAACCGGACAGTTCCTTACCGCAGCGGAAGTTCTGTGGCAGTAAAGAACGGATCGGTGGGAAGAATTTATGTAAAATACAATACATGGCTCGGCTCCACCGTCATCAAGCTTCCGGGATTTACGGTCGATACTTCTGCACCTTCCAGTGCAAAGATCAAAGGCAGCAAGTCAGGCATCAAGACTTATAAGACATCTGCGAAAAACCGCTATAACAAGAAGTATAAGAAGTCTATTAAACTGACATTTTCTGCCTCTTACGGGACAAGCGGGAAGTCCAAAGTCCAGTATAAGATCGTCCCCAAGGGCAAGAAAAATACAAAGTATAAATGGAAAACAGGAAACAGTGTGACGTATAAGAAAAAAAAGAAATGGGTCCGCGTTTATGTGAAGTTTACCGACAAATCAGGAAATACGACTACGAGAAAAACAAACGGATTTTATATTAAAAAATAATAGACAAATGAAAAAAGATGGTAGATAATAGGATAGAAAGAATGAATGTCGTCAGTGTAAGCTGACGGCATTTTAAATATGGAAGATTATAAAGGAGAAGTGATATGAGAAAAACAAAAGTAACAGTCCTGCTGCTTCTGATGGCACTTACCGTATCTTTGCTGGCCGGATGCGGCGGGAAGGAAGAAGAAAAAACAAAAGACGGATATGCAAAGAAATTGTACCTGTATAATTGGACAGAATATATCCCGCAGAGTGTGATGGATGGATTTGAGAAGGAATATGGCATCAAAGTTGTGGAATCCACATTTACGTCCAACGAAGAGATGCTTGCCAAGCTGACGGCCGGAGGGACCGGACAGTATGACATGACCATCGCCAGCAATTATGTGATCGATGCCATGAAAGAACAGGACCTGATCGAGCCGATCCAAATGGATCAGGTGAAAAATGTGAAGTATCTGGACAAAAGCACGCTGAACCAGCCATTTGATAAAAACAATGAATACACGATTCCATATATGACTTCATTTACAGTGCTGTGTGGAAACAAAAAGAAGTTAAAAGAGCTGGGTGTGGATATCAAAAGTTTTAATGATCTGACCAACCCGAAACTAAAGAATAATATTGTGCTTGTAGATGATATAAGGGAAATTGCCGCTATGGCGCTGAAAGTTAAAGGATACAGCTCCAGTACCACAAAGGAAGATGAGATTATGAGCACACTGCCGTGGCTTAAGAAGCTGGCGAAAAATGTGAAGGTCTATGATGCTGATGCACCGAAAAGCGTAATGATCTCCAATGACGTGGCAGTCGGTCTCATGTACAGTATGGATGCGGCTATGGCTATTGAAGAGAATAAAGACCTGGACGTGATATATACAAAAGAGCCTGCCCAGAAATGTCTGGACAATTTTGTAATCATCAAGGGGGCAAAGCATGCTAAAGAGGCAAGGCTGTTCATCGATTATGTTTTACGGCCTGAAAACTATAAAAAAGTTCTGGATGAGTACTATGGCGTATGCATCAATAACGGAACAAAGAAGCTGCTGGATGACCATTATCTGAAAAATCCCGGTGCAAATGTCGATCGGAAAGAGTTAAAAAGGGCAGAATATATTGATGATGTAAAGGATGCGGCGAGCATCTATGACGATCTGTATACGAAATTAAAGACAGAGTAAATAAATGGGAGGAATGAGTATGAAAGCGATGAAACGTCTGGATATTATCATCCGTCCGGAGAAATTAGAAAAGTTAAAAGAGATACTGGAAAAGAAAGACTATTCGGGCATGACCGTATTCACGGCAATGGGATGCGGATATCAGGAAGGCTTTATCCCTGAATTTGAGGAGATGAATTTTGAGATCAATCTGCTGCCGAAGGTTGTCGTGATGGTTGTCGTGTGGGAAGAAGACGTGGAGGATCTGCTGGGAGCTATCCATGAGGAACTGGCCACCGGACAGGTGGGAGACGGAAGGGTCTTTATATCCCCGGTGGACGATGTGATGCGCATCCGCACCGGAGAACGGGGCGCTGAAACTTTATAGAAGGGTGGTGGAAACTTCGTTGAAAAATATCATCGTACGCTTAAGAGACATAGAAAAAAACTACGGAGGAAAATCTGTCATTGATCATCTGAATCTGGATGTGGCACAGGGTGAATTTTTGACCCTCCTCGGTCCGTCAGGCTGCGGAAAAACGACGACGCTTCGGATGATCGGAGGTTTTGAAGATACGGACGGCGGACAAATTTTTCTGGAAGATAAAGACGTGGCCGGCAAAGCGCCGAATCACCGGAATGTGAACACGGTGTTTCAGAGCTATGCGCTGTTTCCTCACATGAACGTTTTTGACAATGTGGCTTTTGGTCTTGTGGAAAAAAAGGTGCCGAAAGCGGAAATCAAAAAACGGGTGGATGAGATGATTGAATTGGTTCAGCTTCAGGGGATGGAAAAGAGGATGCCGTCTCAGATGTCCGGCGGACAGAAACAGAGAGTTGCCATCGCCAGAGCGCTGGTGAACCGGCCAAAGGTGCTTCTTCTGGATGAGCCGCTGGGAGCTCTGGATTTAAAATTGAGAAAGCAGATGCAGTTTGAACTGAAAGAACTGCAGAAAAAGCTGAAGATCACATTCATTTACGTGACACACGACCAGGAAGAAGCACTGACTATGAGCGACCGGATTGCAGTTATGAATGAGGGAAGGATCGAACAGCTGGGGACTCCGGTCGAGATCTACAATCACCCTAAGACAAAATTTGTAGCTGATTTTATCGGGGAGTCCAATATTTTTGAAGCTTACATTGAGGAGAAGAAGGGAAACAGGATTTCTCTCGTGATGGAGTCCGGGAAAGTGGAACTTGACGCTCCGGATTTTGAATACGATGAGATGGTCTATGTATGTGTACGGCCGGAGAATATGAAAGCGTCCATGGAACCCAGGGATGGATTTACCCTGAGAGGGACTGTGATGGAACATATTTTTGTTGGTTCCACTATAAAGACCATCATAGAACTTCCCAGCAGTCAGCTGGTCAAGATGACAAATCCTCCGGAAGACGAAGTAATCCCGGTGGGTACCAACGTATATCTTTACTGGCTTCCCAAAAAAGCTGTGGTTATGCACACACGGGAAGACCGGGTCTATGAGATTATAGAGGGGGCCGGAAATGAAAATGAAAAAGAAGAGCAATAAGATACCGTTTCTGGCAACCGTATCGCCGGCTATCATCTGGCTTATTTTATTTTTGGTGCTGCCGCTTTTGTATATCGTGGGCATCAGCTTCATGAAAAAGGGGCTTTACGGGGGTGTGATTCAGACCTTTGATCTGACAGCCTATAAGACTATGTTCCAGTCGAAGTATATGAAAATCCTGTTAGACTCACTGTGGCTGTCATTGAAGACTACCGGGCTCTGCCTGCTGTTTGGCTATCCTTTTGCCTATATCATTTCAAATACAAAGAAAAAATGGAAACCGTTTTGTGTCCTGCTGATCATGCTGCCTTTCTGGATCAATTCTCTGATCCGAACTTACGGATGGAACAGTATCCTCCGGGAGCAGGGAATATTAAATACACTCCTGATGCAGCTGGGAATCATAAAACAGCCGCTTCAGATGCTCTATACAGACGGGGCAGCCCTGCTGGGTATGGTGTATGCGCTGATCCCGTTTACAGTGCTGCCGCTGTATTCTTCCATTGAAAAGCTTGATCATTCCCTTTTGGAGGCGGCCAGCGATCTGGGAGCATCCAAGGTACATGTGTTCCGAAAAGTCATACTTCCCCTCACGATGCCGGGGATTTTCGCGGCATCGGTTCAGACCTTTATTCCGTCTCTGGGATACTTCTTTATCACAGATATGATGGGAGGAGCCACCACGATGAACATTGGAAATGTGATCAAGAACCAATTCCTGACTGCGAGAAACTGGCCTCTCGGAGCGGCGCTTGCGATCGCGCTCATCGCAGTTACCATCGTTATTATGAGGCTGTATACACGGGTCGGAAGCATAGAAGATATGGTATAGGAGGAATGAGCAATGAAAAAGAAAAAGATTGGATTCCGCCCTTTGGCACTGTGCTATGCATGTCTTTTCTATCTGTTTTTATATTTGCCGATCGCTGTGGTCGTTGTATTTTCCTTTAATACATCTCAGCTGAATGTGACCTTTCAGGGTTTTACATTCGAGTGGTATGGAAGGATGTTTGAAAATGTCCAGCTGATGCAGTCGTTTTTCAACACGCTGATCGTAGCGGCTGTCAGCACCCTGCTTTCCGTGATTCTTGGGACACTGTGTGCCGTGGGTATGTATCGTTTTAAATTCAGAGGAAGGGAGACTGTCAGCAATCTGCTGTATATTCCCATCGTGATTCCGGAGATCGTGCTCGGAATTGCTATGCTGGCATTTTTTACATTGGTGAAAATACAGATGAGTATGGTTACCCTGATTATTTCTCATGTGACGTTTTCCATGCCCTTTGTAGTTATCACAGTGCGGTCGAGGCTTGCGGGCTTCGATCCTTCCGTGGAGGAGGCGGCAAGAGACCTGGGGGCAAATGACTGGAGAATCTTTCGCAGGGTAACGCTGCCGATGATCCTGCCGGGGGTTTTATCCGGAGCCATGCTGGCGCTCACGATGTCGCTGGATGACGTAGTGGTCAGCTTTTTCACAACCGGGCCGGACAGCATGACACTTCCGATCAAGATCCTCGGAATGGTGAGAAAGGGAGTGTCGCCGGACGTCAATGCGCTCTCGACGCTGATGATCCTTGGGACGGTCCTTATTATGCTGGCCGCAACATTTTTTGAGATGAGAATGGAAAAGAAAGAAGAAGCTTGACACAGAGCTTTATATGACGTACTATTTTGTTGAGAACAATTATCAAAATGGAGCGAAAGATGAGATTAACAGAGACAAATCCAGGTAATCAGTATCTGGTGGAAGAAATCCAGCTGGAACTTGCAACGAAACGCCGTCTGGAATCTCTCGGCATGACGGAAGGTTCTAAAATTAACGTGATGCGGAAGAAGCGCAACGGGGCTGTGATCATTAAGATCAGAGGGACCCGATTTGCTCTCGGAAGAGAGATTGTTATGGGGATCAAGGTCAGGGACCGTGCAGGAAAGAGGGATTTATCATGAGTGCAGAGGAATTGCAGGTCGGATTCGTGGGAAATCCGAACTGCGGAAAGACTACGTTATTTAACGCCTATACCGGGGCCAAGCTTAAAGTGGCAAACTGGCCTGGTGTCACGGTGGAAAAGAAAGAAGGGGCTTTAAAATACCACAATCACATGTACAGGCTGGTGGACCTTCCCGGTATCTACAGCCTGACGTCCTATACAATGGAAGAAAAGCTGTCCAGGGAATATATACTTCAGGATGATGTGGATGTCATCGTTGATGTGGCAGATGCATCTGCGCTGGAACGCAATCTTTATTTGACTTTATGCCTGATCGAGCTTGGAAAACCTGTGATTCTGGCTTTAAATATGATGGATATTGTCAAGGAGCGGGGAATGGAGCTGGACCTCCACCGGCTTCCTGAGGTGCTGGGGATTCCGGTGGTGCCGGTTTCCGCCCGGAAAAAGACCGGTCTGGAAGTGCTCATGCATGCGGTAGCCCATCACAAGGTAGAGGGCAATGACCGCCAGGTCTTTGACTATCCTGACAGGATCGAGGAAAAGATTACAAAGATCAGACTGCGGCTGAAGGAAAAATATCCGGATATGCAGAACAGCCGGTGGTATGCAATAAAACTTCTCGAACAGGACGAGGAAGTCACACAAAAGTACGGAACTCTTGTGGAAGGGATTGTGGACAGGTCCTATGAGAATGATATTATCAATGAAAAATATCACTTTATTGAGCGGGTTATGGCTGAAGTTTTGGTCAACAAAGAAAAGAAGGAAGCATTTACCGATAAGATCGACAATGTCCTGACGCATCCGGTCATGGGAATTCCTATCTTTCTTGGCATTATGGCCGTGGTATTTTTCCTGACATTTACGGTCGGAGATTTCTTAAAAGGATATGTCGAGATGATGATCGACTATGTCAGCGGGTACATAATAGGCGGACTTGAAAGTCTGGGAGCGGGAGCGTGGGTGATCTCCCTCATGAAGGACGGAGTATTTGCCGGAGTGGGAGGCGTACTTTCTTTTGTACCGAATATCTTTATTCTGTTTTTGAGTCTGGGACTTCTGGAGGACAGCGGATATATGTCCAGAGTCGCATTTGTCATGGACAGCGTTATGGACAAACTGGGCCTCTCCGGAAGGGCATTTATTCCGATGCTTCTGGGATTCGGATGCAGCGTGCCGGCAGTCATGGCATCAAGGGCTCTGGAAGATGAAAGGGACCGGAAGAGGACGATCATGCTGATCCCGTTTATGTCATGCAGTGCAAAGCTTCCTATTTACCTCGTGTTTTCCCAGCTGTTTTTTGGAAAAGCCGCCATGTTAGTGGCTTATTCCATGTATATCCTGGGGCTGGTTCTGGGGATTTTTGTGGCGTTTGTCCACAGTAAGATGCTCAAAGGAAGTGTAAAACAGCCGCTTCTGATCGAACTGCCGGAATATAAGACGCCAAATAAGCGGACGATTGCTATCTATGTGTGGAGCAAGCTGAAAGATTTCCTCTCAAAGGCGGGAACGACGATCTGTGCCGCATCCATCGTCATGTGGGTGCTGCTCAATCTGAATCATACAGGGCTGGTCAGCGACATGAGTCAGAGTTTTGGGGCTTCTTTTGGAAAATTTTTAGTGCCTCTGCTGGCCCCGGCAGGTCTTGGACTCTGGCAGATCGCAGTCATGCTGATTTCAGGGCTGGCGGCCAAGGAAGTGGTGGCATCAAGCTTTATGGTCCTGTTTCAGGTATCATCGTCTTCGGACGCAAATATTGTGCACATGCTGTCCGGAATGGGCTTCACTTCGCTGAATGCTTACTGCCTGCTGGTGTTCTGCCTTCTGTATACACCTTGTCTTGCAACCGTCATGACCATAAGAAAAGAGACAGAGTCCACCCGGTGGACGCTGGGGCTGGTCGCTTTTCAGATGGTGTTTGCGTGGGCCGTGGCAGTCATTATTTTTCAGACAGGCAGTCTTCTGCTGGGCTGACAGGAAAGAATATCCTTTCCAATGGTATAAAATTGTATTAAAATAAATACAAACAAGGAAACCAGCCACGATGGGAGGTATGCCATGAGAAAGGAATTTACATTTCACACATCTGACGGGACAGGTCTTTATATGGTTCAGGATGTGACAGCACCGCCGAAGGCCGCAGTGATCATTGTTCACGGTCTCTGCGAGCATTTAGGAAGGTATGAGTATCTGACGGAACGGCTCTGTGAGCGCAATCTGATGGTCTACCGGTTTGATCACAGGGGACATGGAAAATCAGAAGGAAAAAGAGTCTACTATGACCGTTTTGAGACGATCAGCGATGATGTCAATGAAGTGGCGGAGCGTGTAAAAAGCCACAACGAAGGGCTTCCTCTGTTCATCATAGGGCACAGCATGGGCGGCTATGCGGTTTCCTGTTTCGGGGTTAGATATCCGGGAAAGGCAGACGGAATCATCCTTTCCGGCGCACTGACCAGATACAATACCAAATGTGCGGGAGAACTTCCGCTTTCCGTGCCGGGAGACACTTATGTACCCAATGCACTGGGTGACGGGGTGTGCAGCGATCCGGAAGTCGTGGAGGCATACAACAACGATCCTCTGGTAGAGAAGGAAATTTCTGCGGCGCTTTTAAACAGCATTTATGAAGGAGTGGAATGGCTGAAAGAGAACAGCGGAAAGTTCACCGATCCTGTACTGATCCTTCACGGGGCCAACGACGGGCTGGTCAGTGAAAAGGATTCCAGGGAACTGTTTGGGGATATTTCCTCTGAGGATAAGACGCTTAAGATTTATGCGAAACTTTTTCATGAAATTTATAATGAAGTGGAGAAAGAAGAAGTCATCGACGATACGCTGTTTTGGATTGAAAAACATTTATAATTGTGGGAAACCGAAAGATCTTTTGTTAAACGCAAAAGATCTTTTTTTACATTCAACGTGTATTTTTTCCAAATCTTTTAAGGAAGTTTAACTCTTTGCCGGCTGATGGAGTCTTAAAAACCTTCTACAATGAAAGAGGCTTTTGAGTGCTTTACAGAAAACTGGAGAGAAAAAGGAGATGGAAACATGTTAAGAAAAATAAAACGGGCAGCGGCTTGTGCCATGTCAGCAGTGCTTTTGTCGGCAGGAACTTTGGCTCCTGTAAAAGCCGCGTCATGGACAGCACCCCAGCAGACAGAATGGCAGGAGCTTTCCAGAGACAATGTAAAAGTCCGGTTTGCAGTAGGGAGTGACCTGCACATCGGAAGAAATGAGGATGCATCGGAAAAATTAAGAAATGCTTTTGATGCATTTTATCAGACGGACAGCCAGCTGGATGCGGCCATTTTTGTGGGAGATATAACGAATAATGGGGCTGAGGGGGAATATACGAAACTCATCGATATTCTCAACAATAAACTGAAAGATCACACGAAGCTAGGAATGATGATGGGGAACCACGAATTCAACACCGCATCCGGAGCTGTAGACCGCTATAAGGCGGCAATGTCCAAACTGAAGCAGGGTGTGAACCGGCAGGATACGAATAACAATATCACAGTCGGTGACGGTTACCATATCATTACAATGAGTGCTAAGAATTATGGGGGAGATTATACAGACAATTATGAATGGCTGAAGCAGCAGCTTGAGGAGGCTGCAGCCGAAGATCCGGAAAAACCTATATTTCTGGCTCAGCACCATGGATTTAAAGATTCAGCTTATGTGACCAATGAATGGTATGGAGAATTTGGGAAAATTAATGAACTGTTGAAACAATATCCACAGGTCATTGATTTCTCAGGACATTCCCACGCCACATTAAACGATCCGCGTTCCATTAATCAGGATCTTGGTTTTACGGCGATTCAGGATGGAACTATAGGAGCTTATTTTGAAAATGAGTCTGGAAAGATGGAGGGGACCATACCGGCAGACAGTGAGAATGCCTCTCAGGCACTGATGGTGGAAGTTGACGACAAGAACCAGGTGACGATCAGGAGAATGGATCTGAATGCAGGAAAATATATCGGGAAGCCCTGGAACTTAGATATTCCAGAACTGGTGAAGCATAAGTCTTTTCCTTATACGACAGAGAAGAGGACCAGTGAAAGTGCTGTTCCGTCTTTTCCTGCAGGAGCGAAAGCAGAAGCATCCAATATAAAAGATGCTTCTGCAGATATTACCTTTACTCAGGGACAGAACGAAGATAAGAATGACGATGGCTGGATTCACTCTTACAGGATCAAGGCAGTTAATAAAGGAACCGGAAAAACAGATGTGGATAAGCTGACTTTTTCTGACTACTATATGCCGCCGATGAAGAGGGAACTCACAAAGACGATTACCGGATTGTCAGATGATACGGAATATAGAATCGAGATTACGGCGATAAATCCTTTCCAGAAGGAAAGCACACAGAAACTTACGGCGGATATCAAGACCCCGTCTCTGCTCACGGAAGAAGAACTCAATAAAACGGCTCCAAAGGCAGATCTGCTGGATGTTGATTTCGCAGGCGGGACAGCGTCTGATCAATCCGAAGCAGGGCATACGGCGGTCAGGAAAGGAGCTCCTGTCATCGCTTACAACGATATTCTTGGAAAGAAAACCGCCAAGTTTGACGGCAGTTCCGCATTCGCATTTCATTTCAGAACGGATGAGTATACAAAAATGCAGAAAGGCTTCACAATGGAATGTATGATGAAGCTGGACAGCGAGGGGAATCCGTTTTCTGACCAGGAAAGTGCAGGGGCAGGCTTTGAATTAAATTCTGACGGAAAGACTCTGGAATTCTGGTCCAGACACGGCGGCAATTATAAAAAGCCGACGGCACAGATTGATACTGCTAAGTGGGTTCACGCAGCGGCAACTTATGACGGGTCTGTTTTAAAGCTGTATGTGAACGGAAAATTGAAAGATGTGATTTCGGCCCCTGACCAGTGGGTTATTCCAGAAGATGGAGCCAAATACTTTTTTATTGGGTCTGATACAAATAAAAACGGAGAAATCCAAAATGCCGTCAAGGGGGAGATTGCTTCTGCAAGAATCTACAGCAGAGCACTGACCATCGGGGAAATTACAAAACTCTATTGGAAAGAAGCAAAGACTGTCATTTCAGTTGCCGGAGACGCTTCGTTTACTGCAGTGAGGGGAACCTCTTACGCAATTCCCAAGGCATCTGCCCAGATAGCTGCAACGGGTGATTCATCTGCTAAAGTGACAGAAGAAGTCAGAGATTCCAAAGGAAATACGGTGGCCCTGAACAATCATAAATTTACAGTCACAGACACGGCTTATACGATTACATATAAGGCAAATAATGCGGAACTGAAAAAAGAGATAAAAGTCCAGGAACCTGCCGCACCGTCTGCGGATACAAAGAAAACTCTGGAAGAAAAAGAGGGATTCCGCATCTCTGTGAGAAATCAGGATTCCAATGCAGGAATTTCTTATAAGAGCAGTAATCATGCTGTGGCTTCTGTCAGCACTTCCGGGTATGTAACAGCCAGAAAACCGGGAACAGCAGTGATCACAACAACGGTAACGCAAAATCAGAGGATTTATAATTTAAAGACAACAGTCACTGTTGTGAAAAAGCCCTACGTATCTTCAAAGAAAACCATTTATGCCGGAAAGAAGTTCAGAGTCAGCATCCAAAATAAGTATAAAGGGGCAAAGGTCTCTTATAAAACGTCCAAAAAATCCGTTGCAGCTGTCAGCACCTCAGGGACGGTCACCGGAAAGAAAGCAGGGACAGCCTATATTACAGCCGTGGTTGTGCAGAACGGCAGGACTTATACGCTGAAAACAAAAGTGACAGTCAAAGCTTACATTAAAGTAAAGAAGGCATATAAAACTGTAAAAAAGGGACGGAAAGTTACTTTTAAAGCAAAAGCATACGGTACAGGCAAGTCTGTGAAATGGTCCGTTTCAAATAAGCGTGCTTCTATTTCAAAGAATGGAAAGTTTAAGGCGAAGAAAAAAGGAAAAGTATATGTAGTGATGAAATCTGGAAAGATTACGAAGAAATATCTTGTGAAAATAAAATAGTATTGAAACAATGTAAAGCAGAAGCCGGATGGCTGTCCAGAAACCGGAGAAATCCATTTTTGGGCAGCTATTTCACATTGAAAACATATGTTTGGATATGCTATAATTTTCATAACGATGAAAAGGAGAAAGAAGTATGAAATCAAGGATGATCTTTCATATTGATGTCAATTCTGCCTATCTTAGCTGGGAGGCGGTCTATGGGATTTCCGTACGGAAAGATGAGGTGGATTTGAGGGAAGTACCGTCCATCATTGGCGGAGATGAGTCTAAGCGCCGAGGGATCGTACTGGCAGCCTCCATACCCGCCAAGAAAAAGGGAATACGCACAGCGGAGACTGTCCGTGAAGCATTGAACAAATGCCCGGATCTTATCATCCGCCCTCCCTGTCACGGGCTGTATGAAAAGTTCTCTAAAGCTTTTTTAAAAGAGGCGCTGGAGTTTTCACCGGTTCTTGAGAAATTCAGTATAGATGAGGCATTCTTGGATATGACGGAGACGGCAGGGCAGTATGAGAGTCCTTATGAGGCCGCCTGTCTGCTGAAAGACCGGATTTATGAAAAGCTTGGTTTTACGGTCAATATCGGCGTGGCGCCGAATAAACTTCTGGCCAAGATGGCATCCGATTTTGAGAAGCCAAATAAAGTGCATACCTTGTTTCGGGAGGAAGTGCCCAATAAGATGTGGCCTCTGCCTGTAGAAAATCTGCTTTTTGTAGGTCCTGCCACAAAAAAGAAACTTCATAATCTGGGTATCCGGACGATCGGGGAACTGGCACATATAAATCCGGAATTATTAAAGTCCCACATAGGGAACAAACACGGCATACAGATCTATGAATACGCCAATGGAATTGACAGGGCACCGGTAGAAGCCCAGCAGGCTGACAGCAAAGGATACGGCAACAGCATAACACTGCCGTCAGATCTTGATTCATTAGAGGAAGCGGACACGGTTGTATTATCCCTGGCAGAGACCGTTGCCTCCAGGCTCAGAGCCGACCGGGTCAAAGCTTCCTGCATCACGGTGGAGATCAAGGACTGCCAATTTCGCCGAAGTTCCCATCAGAAAAAACTTTTTGCACCTACGGATATTACCAATGAGATCGTGCAGGCGGCAAAGGAACTATACAGGGAGAAATTCCGGGGGACTTCTGTCCGGCTGATCGGTGTGCGTGCCTCGGATATCACAAAAGAAGAGTTTGCACAGATGGATTTCCTGAGTGATAAGAAAAAAGAAAAACTCAGGATGCTGGATCAGTCCATCGATGCCATCAGAATAAAATATGGAAAGGATGCAGTACAGCGGGCCAGGTTCCTGGGCGGGAAAATAGACTGATTCATATATGGACGTTTGTCTTGCAAAGACAGCTGTTTGACGATAAAAGACAACGGATCTCGAAGAAATTTCACGAAAATATTACAAAAGTATTAAAAATAGTACTTGCTTCTTGGAATAAACCTTGTTATACTTCGAATTGTGGGGAAAAATGCGCAAAGAATCGGAGGGAAACAGGGAATGAAGATTCTGAACTTGAAACGCATCATATGTACACTGATGTGCTGCGTTATGTTGGGCATGCTATTTCAGGTGACAAATGTACCGGCGGCAGAGGGAGACAAAAAAGAACTTAATGTAGTTTATTATAATCAGGCGGATTATCCCGGTAAGAAAATCGGGAAGAGCACGATCAAGGCTGCAGGTTGCGGGCCGACCTGTATTGCAGTCTGTTACAGTTCACTGACGGGGAAGAAAGTCAGTGTGCCGAAGATGTGCAAAATTGCCTATAAAAAAGGCTGGTATATCAACGGACAGGGATGTGTCCATCAGGTGATTCCGGGATTGGCAAAAGAATACGGACTGGACTGCAAAGGTCTGGGAACTAATTATGAGGCAATAAAAAAAGCTCTGAAAAACGGGCATCCGGTGGTTGCTCTGGTAGGACCCGGAGACTTTACAAAAAATGGACACTTTATCGTATTGACCAGGATGGTCGGAAAAGATAAGGTAAAGGTTGCCGATGTAGGAAGCCGTGCCAATACAGCCGAGACATGGTCGTTAAAGAAGGTTGTAAGCCAGGGAAAAGAAGGCGCAGATGCCGGAGGACCTTTCTGGGAGATCAGCTATACAGAACCGGAAAAGCAAGTACAGGAAAAAGGAATTGATCACGGTCTGCTGAAGATAGGGAATAAAATTGATCTGAAAAAACATATAGAAAATTAGAAGTATAAAAGCAGATGCTGTTAAGAATTACGGCATCTGTTTTTTTTCTGGAACAGACGAAGTAAAGATGATAAGATATACACACAAGACATACTGTATTCTA
>NZ_FR889175.1:12689-67180 GCF_000432215.1 Anaerostipes sp. CAG:276 | reverse complement strand
AAAATATTTATTAATTAATATTCATTAATATTATAATAAAATATTACTAATAAAGCTATAAAATATTAATTTTTATAAAAAATCATCACATCAACGGAATAGAAAAAACTGATAAAACCTAGGTTTTTTTTTGACAATAGATCTGGTATACAATAATCACAAAAGAAAGGTTATTAATAAACCGTAAAATTATTAATAAATTCACGGGAAATCGCATAAACACTGGGGTTTAGGAGTTTGACAAACCGGGGGGATCCATGGTTAAATGATACCAGAGCAAAAGTGCAGCAATTCATTTTAGGAGGAAGATAATATGAGATTTTTTTTAGACACAGCAGATGTAGAAGACATCAAAAAAGCAAATGACATGGGAGTGATCTGCGGAGTGACAACAAATCCGTCACTGATCGCTAAATCCGGAAGACAGTTTGAAGATGTCATTAAAGAAATCACTTCTATTGTAGATGGAGCCATCAGCGGGGAAGTCAAAGCGACTACTACAGATGCAGAAGGAATGATCAAAGAGGGAAGAGAAATCGCAAAGATCCATCCGAACATGGTAGTTAAGATTCCTACAACAGTAGAAGGGTTAAAGGCTACAAAAGTATTATCTTCTGAGGGAGTTAAGACGAATCTGACTCTTGTATTTAATCCGACACAGGCATTGCTTGCAGCCAGAGCAGGTGCTACATATGTTTCTCCGTTCTTAGGAAGATTAGATGATATCTCTCAGAACGGTTTAGACCTGATCGCTGATATCGTTGAGATTTTTGAGGCAGGCGGAATCGATACACAGATCATCTGTGCTAGTGTCCGCAACCCGATCCACGTAATTGAGTGTGCAAAAATGGGTGCGGATATCGCTACTGTACCTTACAATGTCATTGAGCAGATGATGAACCATCCTCTGACGGACCAGGGAATCGCAAAATTCCAGGCAGACTATAAAGCAGTATTTGGAGAATAAGAAAGGTTGGGAGAAAAAATGACAGTGGCAGAATTACAAAAAACAGCCAATGAGATCCGAAAAGGGATCATAAAAGCGACACACGCTGCAAAATCCGGACATCCGGGCGGATCCTTATCATCCGCAGACATGTTTGCATATTTATATTTTGAAGAAATGAACATTGATCCGGAAAATCCGAAGATGGAAGACAGAGACCGTTTCGTGCTGTCCAAGGGACATGTAGCACCTGGACTTTACTCTACTCTTGCAGAGAGAGGATTTTTCCCAAAAGAAGATTTACTCACACTGCGTCATATTGATTCTTATTTACAGGGACATCCTGATATGAAGAAAATCCCTGGTGTTGATATGTCCAGCGGATCATTGGGACAGGGAATCTCTGCAGCAGTGGGAATGGCTGTAGCTGCGAAATTAAAAGGAAAGGACTACCGTACCTACACACTGCTTGGTGACGGGGAGATCCAGGAGGGACAAGTTTGGGAAGCTGCCATGAGCGCAGGCTTCAGAAAGCTTGACAATCTTGTTGTCATCGTAGACAACAACGGCCTTCAGATTGACGGAAATATTGACGATGTTTGTTCACCATATCCGATCGATGCAAAATTTGAAGCATTCAACTTCAATGTGATCAATATCGATGGACATAACTTTGACGAGATTGCCGACGCACTGAAAAAAGCAAAAGAGTGCAAAGGAAAACCGACGGCGATCATTATGAAGACGGTCAAAGGAAAAGGTGTTTCCTTTATGGAAAATCAGGTCGGATGGCATGGTTCTGCTCCGAATGATGAACAATGTGAACAGGCATTGAATGAATTAGAGAAGGTGGGATGTTAAGATGGCAGATGTAAAGAAAATCGCAACCAGAGAAAGCTATGGAAACGCCCTGGTTGAATTAGGAAAAGAAAATCCAAACGTAGTAGTGTTAGACGCCGATTTGGCTGCCGCTACAAAGACTGGTGTATTCAAGAAAGAATTTCCGGAACGCCACATTGACTGCGGTATCGCAGAGTGCAATATGATGGGAATGGGAGCAGGACTTGCTGCCAGCGGTATGATCCCGTTTGTCAGCACATTTGCAATGTTCGCCGCAGGACGTGCATATGAGCAGGTAAGAAACGGTGTAGGATATCCTCACCTGAACGTAAAGATCGGTGCTACCCACGGCGGTATCTCTGTCGGAGAAGACGGTGCTACCCACCAGTGCTGCGAAGACGTGGCTTTAATGCGCACGATCCCTGGAATGACTGTCATCGTTCCTTCTGACGATGTGGAAGCAAAGGCAGTTGTAAAGGCAGCGGCAGAACTTGACGGACCTGTCTACATGAGATTCGGACGTCTGGCTGTTCCGGTCATCAATGACACAGCAGATTACAAATTTGAGATCGGAAAAGGTACCGTGTTAAGAGAAGGTACAGATGTGACCATCATCGCCAACGGACTTTGCGTAGGTGAAAGCCTTGAAGCTGCTGAGAAGCTTGCCGCAGACGGAATCAACGCAAAAGTTATCAACATGGCAACAGTGAAGCCGCTGGATGACGAGCTGGTGATCGCTGCAGCAAAAGAGACCGGAAAAGTGGTTACTGTAGAAGAACACTCTGTGATCGGCGGACTTGGAAGCGCAGTATGTGATGTACTGAGCGAGAAAGCGCCGACTCCGGTACTGAAACTCGGAGTACAGGACGTGTTCGGACACTCAGGACCTGCAGTGGAACTGATCAAAGAATTCGGACTGGACAGCGAAGGAATTTACAAGAGCGTGAAAGCGTTTGTATAACATTTTCCACATGATTTCCGTTCGGCTCTTAGAATGCCTCACTCCAATCATGTAGAAAATGGACGTAATATCTACTGGATAAGTATCCATCAAACAAATGGAACCGTCCAATGATAGTTTTTTTAGACATATCAGGGAAGAGGTCTTTTTATAGATCTCTTCCCTTTTGTTATGTCCCTGCGCGGCAGAAGATGGTATAATAGTCCTAACAAATGGGCGGGAGGCGATTTTATGAAGGTATTAAATTATGGTTCTTTAAATTATGATTTTGTATATCAAGTAGATCACATTACAGCGGCGGGAGAGACACAGGCATCGGAACAAAGAAAAACCTTCTGTGGGGGAAAAGGGCTGAACCAGTCCATAGCCCTTGCGAAAGCCGGAGCAAAAGTTTATCAGGGCGGGACGGTCGGAGCTGACGGTCAGATGCTTCTCGATGAACTGAATAAATACGGAGTGGACACCTCTTTTGTGCAAAAAATTGACGGCGAGACCGGACATGCGGTCATACAGGTGGACCGGAATGCACAAAACGGAATCCTTTTATTTGGAGGAGCAAATATGAGGCAGTCAAAGCAGGAGATGGAACGTGCTCTGGATACGTTTGGACCGGGAGATTTTCTGCTGATCCAGAATGAGATCAATCTCCTGGACTATCTCATTGACCGTGCATTTGACCGGGGGCTTTGCATAGTCTGCAACCCTTCTCCTTACAATCGAATTCTTGAAACGTGTGACTTTTCAAAAATTTCTCTCTTTATGCTCAACGAAGTGGAAGGTTTTCAGATGACAGGACAAAGAGAGCCGGAAAAAATTCTGGATGTGATGTCGGAGCGGTTTCCTAAGGCAGAAGCCGTACTGACGTTAGGGGAAGAAGGAGCGGTTTACCGGAAAGGAACTGTGGAACTAAGGCAGGAATGTATACCGGCTGATGTGGCGGATACCACAGCGGCAGGAGATACTTTCACCGGCTATTTTATTGCAGGTATAATAAATGGAATGAGTCCTGCCGACAATTTGAAGAGATGTGCCAAAGCATCGTCACTGGCCGTGTCCAGGAAAGGGGCAGCACCATCGATACCGACATCAGATGAAGTGGATATTGTTTGAAGTTTCTGAATATTTTCTTATTCCATAGGAAAGTTCTACGACCTTCCCTATGAAATAAAAACGCTCCGCGGGCTGTGCACAGATGCGTAAGGAAATTATTTGACTGCGTCAAATCGCATCTGGCACGCAAAGTTGTCAAGCCCCTCAAAGATTGAGGGGCCTAAGAGCTGAAGTGGGCTCGCCTACTTTGTTATATGGAAAAATATGTTGATTTTCTTTCTGTTCAGGAGTATAATATTGTTATAACAAAAGAAGGAGGAGCGGAAAATGGACCACGGTGAACTGCTTATACAGATAGAAGAGATGCTGGACCGCAAATTAGAAGAGAAGTTAGAAGAGAAACTCGATAAAAAGTTTGATGAAAAACTTCAGCCAATCCATGAAAGACTGACTTCAGTGGAACAAAAGGTCGATTCATTGGAGACAAAAGTTGATTCGCTGGAAGTAAAAGTTGAATCGATAGACGATAGACTGACGACAGTGGAGGATGATCTTGGTTCTGTAAAAAAGACTTGTTTCCGTGTGGAAAACGAAGTTATACCAAAGTTGGATGCTCTTTATGAGGACAGGATTTCACACGCGGAGTTCAGCAGATTGAGTGAGCGTGTGGATAAAAATACAGAAATGCTTCTGGTAATGAAGGATGTCATCATAGATCACAGCGGAGAAATCCGGCGGCTGGAAGAGGTAAAGTAAGCGATAAGAGAGCCTGCTTATTTTGGTTCTGCACAATTTCAGATCCTTAACAGTTCGCGAACCAGTTTTTTCTATGGATAAAAAACACCAGCCTAAAATAGGCCGGTGTTTTTTGTATCTCAGCAATATCAGCTCTCACATGAAATTCAGTCTTTGTCTGTCGGCTGGATTTCATAAAATTACTCTACGGTTACGGATTTTGCCAGGTTTCTTGGCTGGTCTACGTCATTTCCTCTGAATACGGTTACGTGGTATGCAAGCAGCTGCAGTGCCACAGTGACGCCGAAGGTTCCGAATCTGTCATCCACGGAAGGCACCTGGATCAGGTCGTCATAGACGCCTTCGTAATCTGACATGTCTTTGTCGGTCACCATGATCACATGGGCTCCGCGGGCTTTGACTTCTTCTACATTGGCCATGATCTTAGGAAGGACATGATCCTGAGTAGCAATAGCGATGATCGGAACTCCTTCTGTCACAAGAGAGATGGTTCCGTGCTTTAATTCTCCTGCATTGTATGCCTCAGAGTTAACATAGGAAATCTCCTTTAATTTCAAAGATCCCTCGCTTGCAATGGCATAATCAAGGCTGCGGCCCAGGAAGAATGCAGAGAAGGTATCTTTAATTTTTTCGGCGATATCTTTGATGTAACTGTCCATTTTCAGGACTTCCGGCACGGTTGCAATCGCTTCCTCAAATTTTTTGCAGTACTCTGATAATTCTGCCTCGGTGAATTTACCGCTCAGTTCAGCAAGTTTCAGTGCGATCAGATAGAAACCTGAACACTGTACAGAGAATGCTTTTGTGCTGGCAACAGCGATTTCCGGACCTGCGTGTGTATATAAAACCTGATCGCTTTCCCTTGCGATGCTGGAACCTTTCACATTGACGATGGAAAGTGTTTTTGCACCCCGTTCGTTTGCAAGGCGCAGAGCAGCCAGGGAGTCAGCAGTTTCTCCGGACTGGGAAACAATGACAACCAATGTATGTTCATCCAGAATAGGATCCATATAGCGGAACTCTGAAGAGAGTTCTACGGTGACAGGAATACGCACCATGGATTCAATCAGATGACGGCCCACTAATCCGGCATGCATTGCAGTACCGCAGGCAGTCACGATCACGCGGCTGATATCTTTGAACAGGTCATCTGAGATCCCATCGGCGCTGAAATCCGCAAGACCATTGTGAAGTCTGGGCATAACAGTGTTTGTCAGTGCCTCCGGCTGGTCATAGATTTCTTTCTGCATAAAGTAATCATATCCGCCTTTTTGAGCAGCAGTAGTATCCCAGTCAACGTGAAGCATTTTCGGTGAAACGATGTTCTGTTCCATATCATAGAGTGTGATACCGTCTTTTTTCATAACTACGATGTGCTCTTCCGGCACGACAAAATAATCTTTAGAGTACTGGAGCAGTGCTACCATATCGGAGGCGATGAAGGCACCGTCTTCTGTGGAGGTTGCTACCAGAGGGCTGGAATTGCGCATGCAGTAGATCTCTCCGGGATGATCTTTAAACATAATACAGAAGCCGTAGGCTCCATCCAATGCTTCATTTGCTTTTTTCATGGCAGCAAACGGGTCTCCCTCATATACAGAATCCAGATAAAGAGCGGCAATTTCAGTGTCAGTCTCAGAGACCGGAGTCCGGCCCTGGGCCTTTAGAGCGATCGCAAGCTCTTTATAATTTTCGATGATTCCGTTGTGGATCAGCGTAATATTTCCTGCTACATGGGGATGCGCGTTGGCGGTAGTCACTCCTCCGTGAGTAGCCCATCGTGTGTGTCCGATCCCGCATGTTCCGCTGCGGTCTTCTGATGACTCTACTTTTTCGCGGAGATTGGAAACCTTTCCGGCTGTTTTAATGATCTTAGTGGAGGAGCCTTCATTGACTGCGATTCCCGCACTGTCATATCCGCGGTATTCAAGCTGTGTCAGGCCTCCTACCAAGATATCTGCTGCCTCGAGTTTTCCTGTAAATCCAATAATTCCACACATGTTGAAATCTCCTTTTTATTTAATTTTATGCGAACACAAAGAAAACGTCGCTTAAAATGTAAAAGCGATGAAGTGTCCTTCTATTTAAATGTTCTTTTGTGTGGTTTTTATATCTTTGGCTGTACAGCCTTTGTTCTGCGATTACTCACAGTTTTTTTCTGTACATCACGTGTCCAAAGCCACGGGAAAGCATCCGCCGAATCTTCGATCACTTTCCACCTCGTTAACCTTCTGCTCTTCGTTATCTGTTCGATAAGTCAGGTTCCGTGCCAGAAGGTGCATGGCGCTTAAAACTGTTCTGCTCCTTTCTTTAATATAAACTAGAAACTTTACAAAAAACCATAAGAAAAGTTTCCTAGAGCATCGTATCATGGATACAGAAAACTGTCAATCTGGGCAGAGCATTTAAGAAATTTTTCACAATTAAAGTATAGATACTTTGGAATGACAGTGTTATAATACACTGTATGACTTTTTGCAAATAAGAAATCTCCGAGTTTTTCGGGGCCTTTTTTGAAAGACAGAATCAAAGTAAGGAGAGTATCATGAAATCTTTGGTAAAGAATATAGTAAGGCAGATTGGGAAGTGGATCGAGAAGGTTCCTGTTCTGTGCAATATTGTGCTGGCATTTGGCATGGCATTTTTACTGGAAGTTCTCGGGCGCCAGACATTTGACCAGGGAGTATTCGGCTTTGTCAATGACAGGACCAAGATGTTTCTGTACAGCGCATTCATCATTTTTGTCACTTATTCTGTGGTATTGATCGTGAAGCGAAGGCTGTTTACCTACATTATAGTGACATTGGTCTGGTCAGTCATCGGGATCGTCAATTTTCTGATGCTCAGTGCCAGAAATACTCCATTCACGTATGTGGACGTCACACTGATGAAATCTGTACTTCCGGTCATGACCAACTATTATTCGCCGTCAGCCATCGTCTTTATGGGTGCACTTATTTTAATCGTACTGGTGCTGCTCGTTGTAGGATTTCTGTATCTGCCCAAAAAACAGAATCTGCAGTATAAGAGGAATATCCTTGCGGTTGCTGTTATTTTTGCGGCATTCGGAGGGACAACTGTATATGGTTTCAGGAGCAATATGCTCACAGACAGGATCGGCAACATCCGGATTGCCTATGGAGATTACGGGACACCGTATTGCTTTTCAATTACTGCCTTGAAAAATGGGATTGATAAACCGTCCAACTATTCAGAAGATAAAATTGACCAGATTGAGCAAAAGACCAAACAGGCGCAGGATAAGAAAAAGGGCAGAGTCAGGAAGCCGAATATTATTTTTGTACAGCTGGAGTCACACTTTGATATCACCCAGGTAAAAGGCGTGAAGTTCAATCAGGACCCTCTTCCGAATTTTCACAAATATATGAAGGGATATTCTTCCGGACAGCTGAGCATGCCGTCTTACGGTGCCGGAACTGCCAATTCCGAATTTGAGGCGATTACAGGCATGAACCTGGATCACTTCGGAGCGGCGGAATACCCTTACAAAACTGTCCTGCAGTCGACTACCACAGAGAGCATGGCCACATTGCTGAAGGAAAATGGTTATACTGCGCATGCTATCCACAACAACAGTGCCGCCTTCTATGACAGGGATCTGGTTTTCTCCCAGCTTGGGTTTGACACCTTCACCTCCAAAGAATGTATGAATATCAAAAAGTGGACAGAAAACGGATGGGCCAAGGATACGATACTCACAGGCTGTATTCTGAACGCTTTGGATTCTACAAAGGGACAAGACTATATCTATACAATTTCTGTCCAGGGGCACGGAGATTATCCTAAGACAGAGATTATTGAAAATCCAAAGATCAAGGTCGTAGGCGGAATCAAAGATGAGGCTTTAAAGAACAAATATACCTACTATGCCAATCAGGTATACCAGATGGATCAGTTTGTGGGAGATCTGGTGAGTGCACTGAAAAAACGGGGTGAAGATACGGTCCTTGTGATGTATGGCGACCATCTTCCTAGTCTTGAGGTAGACGATAAAGATCTGACCTACGGGAATAAATATGAGACAAGCTATTTTATCTGGGATAACATGGGACTGAAAAAGAAGGACGGTGTGATCGAAGCTTATCAGCTCGGTTCCGATATCCTCGCCAAGCTGAACATCAAAAACGGGGTCATGAACAGTTTTCACCAGACCCGGCAGGGCACGAAAAATTACCAGAAGGATATGAAGACACTGCAGTATGATATGCTTTACGGCAAGCAGTATGTCTGGGATCAAAAAAATCCATTTCAGGCGACAGATATCTCGTTTGGCATTAAAAAAATCAATGTGACAAAAGCTTATGAGACTGAGAACAGTATATTTATAGAAGGAAATAACTTCACAAACTTCTGTCAGGTGTATGTGGATGAGACGAAGATCAATACGACATTCCACAACGAACATCTGTTGGAAGTATCCAAAAAGGATCTGAAGAAGGGAGATGCATTTACGGTGAAAATCGTGAGCAAGGCCCCGAGAATTCTTCAGACATCCGGTGAATATGTCTATCAGGGAGTAAAGCAGTAGGAAGGCTTCATTTGACAGAAATGGCGTAAAATCTGTATTTTCAGTCGACAGGTCGGAAACGTCATGGTATAATGACTTAATGTTTGTATAAAACTACAACAAAGATAATGATATTTAGGAGGATTTGTAAGAATGGGATTACAAGTTGAAAAGTTAGACAATAATATGGTAAAAGTGACGATTGAGGTAGAGCCTGAGAAATTAGATGCAGCAATCAAAAAAGCATATAATAAGAAGAAATCACAGTTCAGCGTACCTGGATTCAGAAAAGGAAAAGTACCTCAAAACTTTATTGAAAAAGCATACGGAGTAGAAGTTTTTTACGAGGATGCCGCGAATATTTTGATTCCTGAAGCATACAGTGAATCAATGAAAGATTCTGACCTGGATATCGTTTCCAGACCTGATATCGACGTAGTTCAGTTAGAAAAAGGGAAACCGTTTATTTTTACAGCCGAGATTGCGGTTAAACCGGAAGTGACTCTTGGAGAATATAAAGGACTGGAAGTCGAAGAAAAGAAAATCCGCGTAACAAAAGAAGAAATTGAAGAGCAGCTGAAGAAGGAACAGGAAGCAAATGCCAGGGAGATTACAGTAGAAGACCGCCCGGTCAAAGACGGAGACATCACTCTGATTAATTACTCAGGATCTGTTGACGGTGAAAAGTTTGAAGGAGGAACGGCTGAAGACCAGACTCTGGTTATCGGATCAGGTACCTTTATTGAAGGATTTGAGGAGCAGCTGATCGGCAAAAATATCGGTGATGAAATCGAAGTCAACGTAACGTTCCCGGAACAGTACCATGCACCGGAACTGGCAGGAAAACCGGCTGTTTTTGAAGTGAAAATCAAAGGAATTAAAGAAAAAGAACTTCCGGAATTAGACGATGAATTTGCATCTGAAGTTTCAGAATTTGAGACATTGGAAGACTACAAAAAAGAGATCAAGAAGAATATCAGGGCACAGAAAGAAGAAGCTGCCAAGACAGAGAAAGAAAATGCATTGGTTGACCAGGCAGTAGAGAATGCATCCATGGACATCCCTGATGCCATGATCGAAGAGCAGGTACAGCAGATGGCAGATGAATTCTCACAGAGACTCAGCTACCAGGGACTTAACATGGAACAGTACCTTCAGTATACAGGAAGTGATGCCCAGAAGTTTGCTGAAGAGTTAAAACCTCAGGCATTAAAGAGAATAAAGACACGTCTTGTATTGGAGGCGATCGTCGCAGCAGAAGGCATTGAAGCCAGCGAAGAAGACTTTAAGAAAGAATTAGAAAAAATGGCAGGTATGTACCAGATGGAAACAGAACAGTTAGAAAAGATGGTACAGGGAAGCCAGAAGGATCAGATGATGGATGACATTGCTGTACAGAAGGCAGTAGATTTCCTTATCAGTTCCTGCCAGACAAAATAATTGAAAGATAGAAAACCGGGAGGAATTTAAGATGAGTTTAGTACCTTATGTCATTGAACAAACAAGCCGCGGGGAGCGTTCTTATGACATTTATTCCCGCTTATTAAAAGAAAGAATCATCTTCCTGGGAGAAGAAGTTACCGATGTTTCAGCAAGCCTGATTGTATCCCAGCTTCTTTTTCTGGAAGCAGAAGACCCGGAGAAGGATATCAGCCTGTATATCAACAGTCCGGGGGGATCTGTCACAGCAGGCATGGCCATCTATGACACGATGAATTTCATCAAGTGTGATGTGTCTACGATCTGCATGGGTATGGCAGCCAGCATGGGCTCTTTCCTGCTTTCAGGGGGAGCAAAAGGAAAGCGTATGGCGCTGCCGAATGCCGAGATCATGATCCACCAGCCGATGGGCGGAGCCCAGGGGCAGGCAACAGAGATCCAGATTGCCGCAGAGCATATTTTACAGACGAAGAAGCGCTTAAACCGCATTTTAAGTGAAAATACAGGAAAACCATTAGAAGTCATTGAACGGGATACGGACCGTGACAACTGGCTGACTGCAGAGGAAGCTGTGGAGTACGGACTGATTGATGCCGTCTTTGACAAGAAGAGGGAATCATAATTAGAAAGAGCGAGGTAATTCTATGGTAAATCACAGCGATGACAAAAAGCAGCTTCGTTGCTCTTTTTGCAATAAGACCCAGGACCAGGTGAGAAAACTGATCGCAGGGCCGAAGGCAAAAGGCGTCTATATATGTGATGAATGTATTGAGGTCTGTGCGGATATCATTGCAGAGGAATTTGAGCAGTATATTGATGATACAGAGATCCATTTAAATAAACCGAAAGAAATCAAAGCATTTTTGGACGATTATGTGATCGGACAGGACGAGGCCAAGAAAGTGCTGTCTGTAGCAGTCTATAATCACTACAAGAGGATCCTTCTGGGAGATTCCTCAGATATTGATCTTCAGAAGAGCAATATTATAATGCTTGGGCCAACGGGATCAGGGAAAACGCTGCTTGCCCAGACATTGGCAAAGATGCTCAACGTTCCGTTTGCTATCGCAGACGCTACAGCGCTGACTGAAGCCGGCTATGTGGGAGAGGATGTGGAGAATATTCTCTTAAAGATTATCCAGGCGGCAGACTATGACATCGAACGGGCACAGTGCGGGATTATTTATATTGACGAGATTGATAAGATTACAAGAAAGTCAGAAAACACCTCTATCACCAGAGATGTCTCCGGGGAAGGCGTGCAGCAGGCTTTATTAAAGATCATCGAGGGTACGGTAGCCTCTGTTCCGCCGCAGGGAGGACGGAAGCATCCGCACCAGGAGTTTATACAGATTGATACAACCAATATCCTGTTTATCTGTGGAGGAGCTTTTGACGGGCTGGAGAAGATTATTGAATCCAGAATTGGACAGAAGTCTATCGGATTCAATGCAGAAATTGGAAATGGACAGAAAGAAGACATCGGAAGTCTGCTTCAGCAGGTTCTGCCCGAAGACTTCGTAAAATTCGGTCTGATTCCTGAGTTCATTGGAAGAGTTCCAGTAAATGTATCCTTAAATCCTCTGGACAGAGAAGCGCTTGTGCGCATACTGAAAGAACCGAAGAGCGCACTGGTGAAACAGTATCAGAAGCTGTTTGAACTCGACGGAGTAGACCTGGAATTTGAAGATGGTGCTCTGGAAGCGATTGCAGAGAAGGCCATGGAGAGAAAGACAGGAGCCAGGGGGTTAAGGGCCATCATGGAAGGCGTCATCATGGATCTGATGTATCAGGTGCCTTCTGACGAGAAAGTGTCCAAATGCGTGATCACCAGAGGCGTTGTAGAATCTTCGGAAGAGCCGGTGATCGAGAGGTCTGATGACAGATCAAAGAGGACGTCAGGCGTAAAAAAAAGAACGAAGAAGAGCAATGGCGAGATAGCATAAGACATCCGGCCCAAAGTCAACAAACTGCTTTAATACAAGAATTTCTTGCTATTGAGGCAGTTTTTTTGGCATAAATAACGATATAACAACGAAGGAGAAACAGATGAAAAAAGTATTACCGATGCTTGCGCTGAGAGGGAAATACATATATCCGAATTCGGTGATTCATTTTGATGTCTCACGGAGTAAATCGGTGCGCGCGATCGAGGAAGCCATGCAGAACGATCAGATGATTTTTTTGGATAATCAGATCGATCCGGCGATGGAAGATCCTAAATCTTACGACCTCTACCAGATCGGGACATTGGCGAGAATCCGCCAGGTAGTAAAACTGCCTCAAAATATTATCCGGGTTTTCGCCGAGGGCATGTTCCGGGCTGAAATTCTGGAAGTCTGTGAGGAAGAACCGATATTCCGGGTGGAAGCGGCTTATCAGCATACAGAGCAGCAGGAATTTGAACAGGATGAGAAGGAGGCGGTATTCAGAGCCTTAAAAGAAAATTTTGAAAAATATACCGGGGTTTGGAATCAGATGGACCCTAATGTATACAGTTATATCCTCATGCAGACAGATCTGGAAGTGTTTGTGGACCATCTGGCAACCCATCTTCCGTTTTCTCTTCAGAACAAACAAAAACTTCTGGAAGAGATGGACTTAAAACGGAGATGTGAGCTCATGCTTGTGTTTCTGGAACAGGAACTGCGTCTCGCCTATTTGAGACTGGACATTCAGGAGAAGGTCAAAGAGAATATTGACGACAATCAGCGTGAATATATGCTGAGGGAACAGCTCAAGGTGATCCGGGAAGAACTTGGAGAGACCAATATCGCAGATGAAGCCGATGAGTTCCTGCGCAGTCTTTCTGAAATGGAAGCCGGCGAAGAGGTGAAGGACAAGATAAAGAAAGAAATCTCCCGGTTCCAGGCTATGGGAAACAGTGCCGCCGAGAGCGCGGTGCTCAGAACTTACATCGAGATTATGCTGGATGTGCCGTGGGAAAAGCTTTCGGAAGATTCCATGGATCTGGAAGAAGCAGAAAAGATTCTGGAAGCAGATCACTATGGACTGAAGAAAGTTAAGGAGCGGGTTCTGGAATATCTGGCGGCAAGGGCCATGAGCCAGAAGAAGGACGCGGCTATCCTCTGCCTTGTGGGCCCTCCGGGAACGGGGAAAACATCCATCGCAAGGTCGATTGCCAGGGCTACCCACAAAGAATATGTGAGATTATCACTGGGAGGCGTCAGAGACGAGTCCGAGATCCGGGGGCACAGGAAGACTTACGTGGGAGCTATGCCGGGAAGGATCGTGGCAGCGATCCGTCAGGCTAAAGTACGCAACCCGCTGATGCTTCTGGATGAAGTGGATAAGGTGGGAAAGGACCAGAGAGGAGATACGGCATCGGCGCTCCTGGAAGTCCTGGATGGAGAGCAGAACGAACATTTCCGGGATCATTATCTGGAAGTGCCGCTGGATTTAAGTGATGTACTGTTCATCGCCACGGCAAATGATCTTTCCACGATCCCCAAACCGCTTTTAGACCGGATGGAGGTCATAGAAGTTTCCAGTTACTCTGAAAACGAGAAATTTCACATCGCCAAAAATTATCTGGTAAAAAAGCAGATGGAAGCCAACGGGCTGACTCCGAAGGAAATTGTCTGGAAGGACGATGCTCTCAGGCTGCTGATCGACAGTTATACGAGAGAAGCGGGTGTGAGAAGCCTGGAGAGAACCATTGGAAATGTTTCCCGAAAGATTACAAAAGACATTTATCAGGGAAAGAAGAAAAAAGTGACGGTGACGAAAAAAGCAGTCCGGGATTATTTGGGCACGGCTCCGTATGAACTGGAAAAAGAAAATTTGAAGGACGAGGTGGGAATCGTGCACGGACTGGCATGGACCAGTGTCGGAGGCGTCATGCTCAACGTGGAAGTAAACACAATGCCGGGGAAGGGCAAGTTTACCGTCACAGGATCTCTTGGTGATGTGATGAAGGAATCGGCCCAGGCTGCAGTCAGCTATATCCGGAGCAAGAGCGGCAAATATAAGATCAAGGATGATTTCTTTGAATCTCACGATATCCACATTCACATTCCGGAAGGTGCGGTGCCAAAAGACGGACCGTCTGCCGGAATTACCATGACTCTTGCCCTCATCTCGGCGATCACGGGAAGAAAAGTCCGGGGGACTGTGGCAATGACCGGAGAGGTGACGATCAGAGGACAGGTATTGGCAATCGGGGGACTGAAAGAAAAAATGCTGGCGGCAAAACGCGCGGGCATGACAAAAGTACTCGTACCAAAGGCCAATGAAAAAGATGTCAGGGAATTTGATACAGAGATTACAGAAAATATCGAGATCGTATATGTGAAGAAGATTGAGGACGTCATAAGGGAGGCTCTTCTTTCTTAACAGACAAAGAGATGAGACAGGGAGGCAGCTAACATGAACTATCAGGCGACAATGGAATTTATTGGACGAGCCAATAAGTTTGGAAGTATTTTAGGACTTGACAATATCAGGGAATTGTTAAACCGTCTCGGGAATCCCCAGGACCGGCTGAAGATCGTTCATATAGCAGGAACTAACGGAAAAGGTTCTACCCTGGCGTTTCTTGCGTCGGTATTCAAAGAGCAGGGTTATGAAGCAGGGCGGTATGTGTCTCCTGCTTCTTTCTGCTATGAAGAAAAGTTCCGTATTAACGATGAGATCATCACAAAGGAAGATCTCTGCTTTTATATGGAGAAAATAAAAAAAACAGCGGAGGAGATGGTCAGGGACGGAAAAGAGCATCCGACAGTCTTCGAAATGGAGACTGCCCTTTCATTTCTTTATTTTCTCGATAAAAAAGTGGACGCAGTCCTTCTGGAAACAGGGCTTGGGGGACGACTGGATGCAACAAACGTGATAAAGCACCCGATCTGTACAGTCATTGCATCGATCGGCTATGACCATACCCAGTATCTGGGCAGCACGATTCAGGAGATCGCAGGTGAGAAGGCAGGTATCCTGAAAAAAGGATGTCCTGCCGTTTCTTACGATAATACTTCTGAGGCCAGGGAAGTGATAGAGAAGGCTGCAGAAGAAAAAAACGTGCCTCTCATCTTCGCAGACACAAGCCGTGTCACCGTCTTATCCGAAAACTTAGAGGGCTCAGTATTTTCTTATGTCTGTGCAGATGGAACAGAGTACCGGAATATGGAAATCGGTATGCTTGGGGAGCACCAGATCTGTAATGCCGCAGTCGCTCTGGAGACCATTCAAATCTTAAAAAAATCTTATATTTTTCGGCAGGATTCCATAAGAAAAGGATTAAAAAATGCTGTATGGGATGGCCGATTACAGCGTATTTCCGCGGTTCCTGCGGTTTTCTGCGACGGAGCCCATAACCCGGACGGAGCCGAAAAGCTTTTACGGTTCCTTCAAAAGAATTTTACAAATAAAAAAATAATTTATATAATGGGAGTATTGTCGGATAAAGATTATCCGCAGATGTTAAAGATCATGTCTCCAATGTCAGATGAAATTTACACGGTGACACCGGAAGGTGACCGTGCCCTGCCTTCGGGTGTGCTAGCTGACGCTGCCCGTCCGTTTTACCGGAAAGTGACCGAAGGAGGAAGTCTTGGAGAATGTTATCAGAAGGTTAAGAAGGAATGCGGACAGGACGATGTTATCGTCGTGTTCGGAACCCTGTCATTTTTAAAAGAACTGAGAGGTTAGAGCAGTGAAGCGGCTTTCATATATCACGAATCATCCGGAATATCAGAGTGCTTACCGGCAGATTCAGGATGCGGAGAAAGGAAGGGCCTTTTGTCTCCACGACACCGGGCACTTCCTGGCGGTTTCCAGGATTGCTTATATCCTTGTGCTTGAAGAACGGCTTGACGTAAAGAAAGATGTGATCTATGCCGCAGGTTTTCTGCACGATATCGGAAGAGGAAAGCAGTATGCCGAGGGAATTCCACATGAGGAGGCAGGCATTTCGATCGCCTCGGCTATTTTGTCTGAGTCCCCTTATAATATAGAGGAGCGGAGCACGATTCTGCTTTTATTAGAGTCCCACAGAAGGCCGGACAGTGATAAGCTTTCCTGCCTTTTTGGCCGGGCAGACAAGCTCTCCAGGGACTGCTGCAACTGTAAGGCGAGAGAAGAATGCTATTGGCCGGAAGAGAAGAAAAACAACATATATCGGTATTAGGAGCTGGACATGAAGATAGGAAAAAGACAATTTGATATGAAAAACCATGGATATATTATGGGGATACTCAATGTGACTCCGGACTCTTTTTCGGATGGAGGAAGATACACCCGTCTGGATGCGGCTCTGAAGCATGCGGAGCAAATGCTCGGCGAAGGGGCGGATATCATCGATGTCGGAGGGGAATCCACCCGCCCGGGACATGAAAAGATCACCGTGGATGAAGAGATCGAGAGGACAGCTCCGGTGATTGAGGCACTGAAAAGAGAGTTTGATCCGGTCATTTCCCTGGATACATACAAGTGGCAGGTGGCTGAGGAAGGCATCCGTGCAGGCGCCGATATGATCAACGACATATGGGGACTCAAGTGGGACGGAAAAATGGCTCCGCTGCTGGCCAGGGAAGGCCTTCCGGCCTGCCTTATGCATAACCGGAAGAATACAGATTACAAGAATTTTTTGAGTGATGTGATAAAGGACCTCAGGGAGACTATGCAGACTGCCGGGGAGGCCGGCATGCGGAAAGAACAGATACTGCTGGACCCGGGCATTGGATTTGCAAAGACTTTGGAACAAAATTTGATGCTCATGAACCATTTGGAACTTCTTCTTGAGTTTCAGGTGCCGGTACTGCTCGGTACATCCAGAAAATCTATGATCGGATTTACTCTGGATCTGCCGGCAGATGAGAGGACAGAGGGTACTGTGGCCACTACGGTGAGCGGATATATGAAAGGCTGCCGGATGTTCCGGGTTCATGACGTTAAGGAAAACAGGCGCGCCCTCACTATGATCGAGGCAATCTGCCGTTATTAAAGGAGCGGGGAAGATGGATCAGATTATTATAAAAGAGCTGGAGCTTTACAGCAATCACGGCGTATATAAAGAAGAAAAAGTCCTGGGACAGAAATTTCTTGTGTCCGCAGTACTGTATACAGATACAAAACGGGCCGGCAAGAGTGATAAAATAGAATACTCCGTCAACTACGGGGAAGTATGCCATCGGATTCGGGAGATCATGGAGGGAAATACCTTTGACCTGATCGAACGGGTGGCGGAAACGATTGCAGAGCGGCTTCTGATAGAATTTGACCTGATCAGGAAGACAGAGGTGGAAGTCAAAAAACCCTGGGCTCCGATCGGGCTGCCGATCCAGAGTGTCTCTGTCAGAATTGAGCGGCAGTGGCACCGGGCATATATTGGGATAGGTTCCAATATGGGGGACCGGATGAAGTATATAAACGAAGCAGTAAAACAGATGAAACAGGAAGATGATCTCAGGCTGATCTGTGTGTCAGACCTTGCAGAGACAGAACCTTACGGATATACGGAGCAGGATAAATTTATCAACGGATGTATCGGGATCGATACATTGAAGACACCTGAGGAACTCCTCGAATATTTGCAGGGACTGGAAAATAATGCGGGCAGAGAACGGATTGTACATTGGGGACCAAGGACACTGGATCTGGATATTTTGCTGTATGATGACATCGTGATTCATGGAGATCATTTGACGATACCTCATCCAGAGATTCCGAAACGAAGTTTTGTTTTGGAGCCTCTCGTACAGATAGCACCCTATGAGAGGCATCCTGTCTTGAACAAGACGATCCTGGAGTTAAAAGATGCTTTGGAGGAAAAGGAAGAAAAATGAGAGATTTACTTGACATAAGAAAGGACATAGACCGGATAGACCGGAAGATTGTCCGCCTGTTTGAAGAGCGGATGCATTGTTCCGAGGAGGTTGCAGAGTATAAAAAAGGAACAGGCAAGCCGATTTATGACAGAGATAGGGAACAGGAGAAGATAGAGGCGCTAACAGGCGAAGTCGAACCGGAGTTTTTAAAGAAGGGAACAGAGGAACTCTTTTTACAGCTTATGTCCATCGGGCGCAGATACCAGTACAGTCTCCTGTCGGAAGAAGACAGCTACGTGCGGAAAATGTTTAAAGAGGTGGATAAACTGGAGATCAACCGAGATACAAAAGTTGTATATCAGGGGATTCCCGGAGCGTATCAGGAACAGGCCATGGTGCAGTTTTTTGGAGAAAATATCAGCCATTTTACAGCCGATGAATTTAAAGATGTGGTCGTGGCAGTGGATGAGGGAAAGGCAGATTACGGAATTCTGCCCATCGAAAATACCTCCGCAGGCACTGTGAGCGGCATCTATGATCTGCTCCTGAATCATGACGTATGTGTAGTCGGGGAAGAGACGGTAGAGTGCAATCATGCCCTTGTAGGCATTAAGGGAACAGATCTTTCCAAGGTGACCAAGGTATATTCACATCCCCAGGGGCTGATGCAGTGCAAGCAATTTTTAGACGAGACCGGCTGGGATCAGGTTCGCATAAGGAACACTGCCGTTGCGGCCAAAAAAGTTGCGGATGACAATGACCCGACCAAGGTTGCGATTTCCAGCGAGCGGGCGGCTAAGCTCTATGGACTGGAGGTGCTGAAGCGCAAGGTGAATTACGAAGGAAATAACTGCACCCGTTTTGTGGTTATGTCCAAGAAAAAGCAGTACCGGAGAGATGCCGGGAAGGTAAGCATCAGTTTTTCTCTTCCGCATGAGACGGGATCTCTTTATAACATTCTTGCACATTTTATGTTCAATGATGTCAGTATGACGAATATTGAATCCAGACCGCTTCCGAACAGGCAGTGGGAATATGGATTTTATATAGATGTGGCCGGAAACTTAAATGAACCGGGCATACGCAATGCTCTGACCGGCATCCGGGCGGAGGTAAAGGACTTTAAAATACTTGGAAATTTTTAAGGACACTGAAGAGAGGGGCAGGCTTTAAAAACAGCCGTTTAAAAAATACAAAATTAGGTGGGAAGAAAACATGAACAGTAAATCAAATGGTTTGAAAGACAAACTGGGAAAAATCCATAGCTTTATTCACAAGTTTGGAAAGTACTTTATTATTGCGTGTCTGATCTTATTCTGTGTGCTGTGTATTAAGAATAAAGATCAGTTTGCGGAACGGGTAGCTAAGGGCGTACCGGAAAGCGGCATGGAGAAGATCGCGATTGCAGACGGGGATACGATTAAGCAGGAATTTAAAGCTAATTTTACTTCGGCAGAAAGAATTGACTTCCGTGTGGGGAGAAACTATGGAGATGCAAGACCGGGAAGCATTGATCTGACGATAAAAGATTCAAAAGGTAATGTTGTATTTCATATCACCCCAACGATGGAGGAAGTTGACGGAAGGGCTGAAGTCAAATCCACTATGCGCCGCAGAGAGCTTCATGACGACCGCTGGTACAAAGTTGTCGTGAATCAGAAGCTTGAAAAGGGAGAAACTTATACCTACGAAATTAAAGGAATCGGAATTAACAAGAAAGATCCTCTGTATATTTACATTTCAAAGGATATGGGTTCTGTTTTCCAGCCTCTTGTAAAGAATAACAAGACACAGGATATCCGTCTCTGTGCAAGGGTTTGGACAACCCAGATTGACATGTGGGCCATCGGTTTGACGATTGCCATTGCCGTAGGATTGATTGTACTTTTACTGGTTCAGCTGAATATTCCTGAAAAATGGAATAAATGGCTCACATGGGCCTTATTTATTGTGAATCCGTGGCTGGCCTTTTATATGGTCGAAAAGGTATTTTACAATCCAATCAGTGTCATGGGTATTCTGTCCTATGCCTTGAATGTCATATGGTTCTATATCATCTTTGCAATACTGCTTCTGATCTTTAACCGGGTCAAATATGCAGTTATTGTGGGGAATCTGCTCTTATACGGATGTGCGGTTGGAAACTACTTCGTCATGCAGTTCAGAGGCACACCGATCACACCGGCGGATATATGGGCGCTCGGTACTGCTATGGACGTTGCGGATCACTATACTCTGTCCTATGATAAAGCAGCCATTGTTGCTACAATTATTTGTTTGGGACTGTGCATCATAGCATGGAAACTGGATACTATCAAGGCGTTTCGGTGGAAGCACCGTCTGGCGGCATTGGCCGTTGTAGTTGTGGCAACACTGGGACAGAGTTTCTTCTGCACCAGGGTGAACTTTTTAGAAGCACATAACGTAAAGGTAGAATTTTTCAATCAGAAAAAGGGATATAAACGAAACGGCTTTGTCTTAAGCTTCCTTCTGAATGTACAGTATCTTCTTGGGACGGAACCGGAAGGATACAGTGTGGATAAGGTAAAAGACATTGCCAAAAATTATGAGGTGACAACCGGACAGAACAAGAATCTGAAGCAGAAACCAAATGTGGTCGTCATCATGAACGAGACATTTTCTGATCTGAATGTGGTCAACAAGATCAAGACAAATAAAGAAGTGATGCCTTATATCAATTCTATGAAAGAAAATACAATCAAGGGTGATATGCTGGTATCTGTATTCGGAGGCGGAACAAGCAACTCCGAGTATGAGTTCCTCACAGGAAACTCAGTATCTTCTCTTCCGCTGAACGGAAATGCATATACCCAGTTTGTAAAACACGAAGTGCCGAGTCTTGCTACCCAGTTAAAAGAACAGGGATATGACACGACCGCATTCCACCCTTATAAGCCGAATGCATGGAACAGACAGAGCGTGTATCCGCTGCTTGGATTCGACAACTTCCTGGATGAGTCATCGCTGGATGAATCCAAAGTCAGGAGAATCAGAGGATGGGTCAGCGACGAGTCAGATTATGACAAGATCATAGAGACATTCGAGAACAGAAAATCAGATAATCCTCTGTTTATGTTTAATGTAACAATTCAGAACCACGGCGGATATCTGCTTCCGGACGATAACTTCAAGCAGGAAATTACGATTGAAGACGAGAAGAAGACAGAACCCGCAGAGCGTTATCTGTCTCTGATCCATGAATCCGACCGGGCATTTAAGAAGCTGATCGATTACTTTAAGGAGCAGAAAGAACCGACCATCGTTGTGATGTTCGGAGACCATCAGCCAAAACTGGAAGACGAGTTCTATGAGCTTCTCTACGGAAAGGACTTAAACAGCCTGAACATCAAGGAGATGCAGAAGAAATTTACTGTTCCGTTTGTTATCTGGGCAAACTATGATATCAAAGAACAGGAAAATGTAAAACTTACCAGTGCCAACTATCTGTCCACGCTGATGCTGAAACAGACAAATTTAAAAATGACTCCGTATAATCAGTATCTGGAAGAACTGGAGAAACAGATTCCGGCAATCAATGCCAACGGATATGTGACAAAAGACGGTAAAAATGTTGCGACCCAGGATGAGGAAGATAAAGATAAATGGCTGACAAACTATCAGTATCTGCAGTACAATTCCCTGCTGGACTATAAACACCGCGTAGATTCCTTCTTTTCTGTGAAAGAAAAGTAGGAATCTCCATGCGGATTCTTGACACATGGGACAAAACAATATAATATTAAAATGTTGTTCGCTTTATGCAAAAGAAAATGGCGAAAACACGTCATTGATAATTAGGAGGATACACATATGGTTAAAGCAATAGTTGGAGCCAACTGGGGCGACGAAGGAAAAGGTAAGATCACGGATATGTTAGGTGAGACTTCTGACATTATCGTGCGTTTCCAGGGAGGAGCGAATGCCGGGCATACCATCATCAACGACTACGGAAAGTTCGCGCTTCACACGCTGCCATCCGGTGTATTCTATGATCATACAACCAGCATTATCGGTAACGGTGTGGCACTGAATATTCCTGTGCTTTTTAAGGAGATTGGGGAAATCGTCTCCCAGGGAGTGCCAAAGCCGAAAATTCTCGTTTCCGACCGTGCCCAGATCGTTATGCCGTACCATATCCTGTTTGATGAATACGAGGAGGAACGACTGGGAAAAGGGTCCTTCGGATCTACAAAATCGGGGATCGCACCGTTTTATTCAGACAAATATGCAAAGATCGGTTTCCAGGTCAACGAGTTGTTTGACGGCAAAGTGTTAAAAGAAAAATTGGTCAGAATCTGCGAGATGAAGAATGTTTTGCTCGAGCATCTCTACCACAAACCCCTTCTTAATCCGGATGAGCTGTATGAAAAACTGATGGAGTACAAGGAAATGGTAGCGCCGTATGTCTGCGATGTATCCCTGTTTCTTCACAAAGCGATGAAAGAACAGAAGACCATTCTCCTGGAAGGCCAGCTGGGCTCGTTAAAGGACCCGGACCACGGTATTTATCCGATGGTGACATCTTCCTCCACTTTAGCGGCGTACGGAGCGATCGGTGCAGGTATTCCGCCATATGAAATTAAGAAGATTGTCACCGTAGTTAAAGCATACTCAAGTGCTGTAGGCGCAGGTGCCTTCGTCAGTGAGATTTTCGGAGAAGAAGCCGATGAGCTCAGAAAACGCGGGGGAGACGGCGGTGAATTCGGGGCAACGACCGGACGTCCGAGAAGGATGGGATGGTTTGACGTCGTGGCTTCCAAGTACGGATGCAGGATGCAGGGAACGACAGACGTGGCATTTACCGTGCTCGATGTTCTTGGCTATTTAGAAGAAATTCCGGTCTGCGTCGCTTATGATATTGACGGTGAAATAACGACCGATTTCCCGACAACGGGTGATCTGGAGAGAGCAAAACCGGTGATCGAAGTACTTCCGGGATGGAAGAGTGACATCCGCGGAATTACAAAATACGAAGAACTGCCGGAAAACTGCAGAAAATACGTAGAGTTCGTCGAGGAAAAGATCGGATATCCGATTACGCTGATCTCCAACGGACCCGGCAGACATGAGATTATCCGCAGAGGATATACAGACTAAAAATAAAAAAAACCTCTTTGCAGATATGGCAAAGAGGTTTTTTGCAAAGGTATAGGAGACATCTATGGAAAAAGAACAGGAACAAGAGAATAAGAAAAAACAAAACTTCAGGAAAGAAGTCAGAAGCTGGATTGTCTGTATTGCTGCCACTCTGGCCATTACTTTGTTTATCACGAATTTCGTCATAGTCAACGCCAGTATACCGAGCGGTTCCATGGAAAATACCATCATGACCGGAGATAAACTCATTGCATTCAGGACCGCATACCTGTTCAGTGAGCCTGAACGGGGAGATGTGATTATATTTGAGTACCCGGACGACGAGTCAGAGTGGTATATTAAGAGAGTCATTGCACTTCCGGGAGAAACGATCGAGGTAAAGGACGGAAAGGTTTATATCAACGGGAGTAAAAAGCCCCTGAAGGAGCCTTATATTAAAGAGGAGCCAGTGGACGATTTCGGACCGTATAAAGTGCCGAAGAACGGATACTTTGTCATGGGAGACAATCGGAACAGTTCCAATGATGCCAGAGAATGGCAGACTCACTATGTGACCAGGGAAGAGATCATAGGAAAAGCAAGCTTTCGATATTATCCGTCTCCAAAGTGGATCAAATAAAGGAGTGAGACCATGAAAAGAAAAATCAGGATTGTTATGTTTGCAGCGGCAGTCATGCTTGCCCTGGCAGCGGCAGGATGTCAAAAAAAATCTGAACAAAACCAGAAGCCTTTCGTATCGGAAAAAGATCTGAAAGCATTCATAGGAGAGACAACCAAAAAAGACGAAGTTTCTGATTTCCCAAAACTGGACTACGCTTCAGATGACAGGGTGATGTTCCACAATTCCCAGGGCTTCTATGTCTTTGATCTGAAGGAGAAGAAAGTTACTGCAGCTTTGGACCTGGCAAAAATGAAATTATTTTCCGAGGATGGGGAGACAGAGGCAAAGATCATCGTTTCCAGTGACGGAAATATGGTCCGGCTCTTGAGAACAAAAGGGGAAGATACGGTTAAAGACTATTTCTATGATGTGAAGGAACAGACTCTGTCGGATAAAAAACAGGCTTTTGATGATGTCTACGAAGGGGATATCCAGAATACAGACAAAAAGAAGTTTGCCGGACGCCCGAAGGAAGAGGTGATCCGGGAACTTATGGAAAATGGGCAGAATGATTCCAATGCGCTGATCCAAAATGACAGCACCGTGGACTTCCTCGGATACCCATCCGGTGTATATATGAAGGAAGATCAGATGTTTAAAAATCTTTCTTTGGTCCAATACGATGTCAAAGCAAAAAAGAAGACTGTGACTTCTCTGTTTGACGGGTTTGTAAAGACCGATCGGGAGACTGACGCCTCAAAGCTTGTCTTTAAAGGCAGCCGTTTCATGAAATTCAGCGAAAACGGTGTTCTCTACTTCGATGTGGATGCTATGCAGAAGACCGACGGGACGAAGGGGACATTTGGGGAACTTGTCATTGGAAATGTCTTTCAGTCAAAGAGCGGGAAACTTACAGTTACATTTGAAGATATTTCAAAAGGAGATCTTTCTCTGAAACCGGTACTGTCACTGAACAACATCGATGAAAAGGGAGAACCCCAAATGATAGAATTAACAAAAGGTAAAAACACCTATACCTTCAGTGGCCTGAAAAAAGAATTATTTTACTATATTGACTACTATGCCACAAAAGATGCACCGGATGAGAAGAGCATGGAAAAGACCGATCAGCAAAATAAAAAGCTCAGGGTGAGCATAAGCAGCTAAAAGCATGGACGCCGGACACAGTCTGTGCTATAATAGTGATACAAAAAAATTGTATGAACCTAATTATTTTTTAGAAAGTGAGGAATCAGCTATGACATGTGAGACTATCAATGCACAGAAAGCTCCCGCAGCAGTGGGACCATACTGCCATGCGGTAAAAGCGGGTGAACTTGTATTTACTTCAGGACAGCTTGGGCTGGACCCGGAAAATGGAACTCTGCCGGATGGAGTGGAAGCACAGGCGGACCAGGCACTGAGCAACCTGGATGAAGTACTGAAAGAGGCAGGATTATCTCTTAGTGATGTGATCAAGACTACTGTATTTTTAGACGATATCAATGATTTTGCGGCAATCAATGCAATTTATGAGAAAAGGTTCGGAGACAACAAACCCGCCCGGTCCTGTGTGGAAGTGGCGGCACTTCCCAAAGGGGCGCTTTTTGAAATAGAAGCGGTCGTAGCTGTGAAATAACATTATCACCGAAGAAAACCCGGTTTCCTGCAAATGTAAATTCAGGATCCGGGTTTTCTTTTATTGTCCGGGTAAATGGGGTATAATGAAAGTAAGAATTTATGGCTTCACAGAACAGGAGAGACTGCATGGGAGAAAGAAAGAAAAAAATTCAAATAAATTCAGCAGTCATCCTTCTGGTAATTATAGCGCTGCTTTCATATTTCATTTTTTCGTTTGTACAGTATTACCGTGAAATGGATCAAAAGATCGCAGCCCAGACAAAACATGACCTGCAGACTACAAATGATACGGCCAAGGCAGCTTTGAATTCACTGTTAAAGGACGGGAAAAACTGGCTGGAGAGTCTTGCGGTCATATGTGATATTCCAGATGGGACAGGGAAAGAAAACTGGTGGAATGTAGTCAAAAAGTTCGATACAAAAGGAATGAAAATCGGAGTTGCAGACAGCAGAGGAACGATTTACTACAGCAGCCATAAGAAGATGGATATCTCCGGGAGACAGTACTACAAAGTTCTTAAAAAACAAAAGAGCAGCATCTCCAAAGTACTTTTTGATGAAGAAGAAGGAACCGAATCCATTATCATCGGTGTGCCTATGATAAAGCAGGGCAGATTTGAAGGCGCCATCTGCCTGGAGTACAGCACAATGGAGCTGGGAAGACTTCTCAATGGGAAAGATACCAGCGGGATGGGAGCTGTACTTGTGTTTACACGAAAAGGCAGGATGGTCGCTTCCTATGAAGGAATGGAGAAATTTCCGACCATGTATGATATGCTCAAGACTATGAAATACGATGACCCGGCACAGCTGCATGAGATGGAGGCAAACGTACAGAAAGGAAGCAGCGGTTTTCTGAACTATCAAAACAAAGGAAAATTGCGCATGCTTTACTATGAACCGGCGGATATCAGTGACTGGATAATTTGTACGTTGGCTGTGGCGGAACTCTATGAAGGAACACTGTATTCTTTAAAAAGCGAGACATTTATACTCATGACCAAGGGTGTGCTGATTACCATTCTGCTTTTATTCTTTAGCCTGCAGTTTTTTAAAATCCATAGAAACGAAAAAAGAGAGAATACAAAAGATGTGCTGACAGGTGTCATAAACCGTAAATATTTTCAAAAATTACTGGAAAAGGATTTAAAGCGGAATAAAAAGTACCGTGCCTGTTTCTTTCTGGACGTGGATGACTTTAAAAGAATCAATGATACTTATGGACACCAAAAGGGAGACGAAGTTTTGACTGCCGTGGCCAGACATTTAGAGAAAAATCTTCGCGAAAAAGATGTAGTCAGCCGCTACGGAGGAGATGAATTTACCTGTCTGATCTATGGGATTACAGAGAAAGAGAAGATAAGGGAGATTGCCGGCAGGATCCTTCGGGAAGTGACGGGGAAAGTCCATGTGAATATCAGTATGGGTATTACTTTGATCCAGGATAATGATTCCTATGAGCAGATCATCGAGAGAGCGGACGGTGCATTGTATGAAGCAAAAGTAAGGGGCAAAAACCAGTTTATGATTCTTTAAGTATTTAATTTCAGGAGGGATGCTTAACCGGGCAGTCCCTCCTGATTTTAAAAACTAAGCTTTCATTTCCTCCTCTGCAGGATTCCCCTGTTCAGAATCATCAGGAGCATATACGAGCAGTTTTTTTGACATAAAATAGAAAACTCCGGTGGTGACGGCAGAGGCCAGAATATCTGCAATCGGTTCTGCCGCGAAGATTCCCGTAGTGCCAAAAAATAACGGCAGGAACAAGGCCAGAGGGATCAGCAGGATGATCTTTCTCAGAAGGGCCATGACAAGAGAAATCTTTGCCCTGCCCAGTGCCATGAATGTATTTTGGCAGGCGTACTGTGCCCCGATAAACAGAAAGCCTCCCATGAAAATGCGGATCATGGGTCTGCCGAGGACAGAGAGCTGCCTGGCTGCCTCACCGCTGGAAAACAGATAGATATAGATCTGGGGAACTGCCATGGAGAGGGCCCAGATTCCCAAAGTGTAGGCCACAGTGATCACAAATAACAGGCGAAAGGCCTTTTTTACCCGGTCCATATTCCGGCTTCCATAGTTAAAGCTGATGATCGGCTGTGCACCCTGAGCGAGTCCAAGGGCGGGCATGGATAGAAACTGCATGGCGCTTATGGCGATGGTCGTGACAGAGACAAGGGAGTCTGCGTTGGCACCGCCGTAGCGTTTCATTCCTGAATTTAATGTGATCTGTACCAGACTTTCTGTGGACTGCATAATAAACGGCGCGATCCCCAGGGCGATAACAGGGAGGAGAACTTTCGCTTCCAGCCTGAGATTTTTCCTGCGGATCTTGAGATCCGTTTTCTTTCCGGTTAAAAAACGGAGGACCCAGGCCGCAGAGACCCCCTGGGAAATGACGGTAGCTAAGGCGGAGCCCTTGACACCGAGACCCATGATAAAAATAAAGATTGGGTCCAGTACGATATTTAATAGAGCCCCAATCAGCACTGTGAGCATACTGGTCCTGGCAAACCCCTGGCAGGTGATAAAGCTGTTCAGGCCGAGAGAAAACATGACAAAAATGGAGCCGAGCAGATAGATGCCCAGATAGTCATTGGCATAAGGCAGTATATTGTCTGTCGCTCCAAACATGGAAAGCAGAGGTTCTTTTGCAAGATAAAAAAACAGGGTAAGAGGAACGGCCAGAGCAATCAAAGCTGTGACGGCATTCCCAAGGATTTTTTCCGCCCCGTCATGATCCTGCTGTCCCATTTTTATTGAGACTCTGGGGCTTCCTCCCATACCGATCATGGAGGCAAATGCAGAAATGATCATAATGATCGGAAAAGCAATTCCAAGCCCTGCAATGGCAAGAGGTCCTTCTCCTCCCGGAAGACGGCCGATGTAAATGCGGTCCACCATATTATACAGCGCGTTTATGACTTGGGCGGCAATGGTGGGAACAGCCAGCTGGAACAATAATTTGCCGACAGGCATGGTTCCAAGGGCTGTTTCGTTGTTTGTATTCAAAAAATCACTCCTATCATATAAAAATGTCACTTTATTATTTTACATTGTTCTCTCAATGGGAGCAATTCTTTTCTTCAGGAAAGGGGCAGGTTATGGACAGTCAGAAAGGAAAACAGGAAATTGTATATCAGATATATCCGAAAAGTTTTTGCGACAGTAGCGGGGATGGAATCGGAGATTTGAGAGGAATTTTAAAGCATCTTGATTATCTTAGTGATCTGGGAGTGACCATGCTGTGGATCTGTCCGGTCTATGCTTCACCGATGGATGACAATGGTTACGATGTTTCGGATTATTATGCCGTTCATCCCATGTTTGGGACGATGGAGGATTTGGAAAAGCTCATAGATGAGGCGGGGATCAGGGGGATGAAAATCATGATGGATCTGGTGCTCAATCACACATCGGATGAACATGTCTGGTTTCAGAACGCGCTGAGGGATCCAAAAAGCAGATACAGGGATTATTATATATTTAAGAAATCCAGGAATGGGCGCCCACCGAGCAATTTAAGGTCTGTTTTCGGGGGATCAGTGTGGGAGCCTGTTGAGGGAACGGAGGAGTACTACTTTCATTCTTTTTCAAAAAGGCAGCCGGATCTTAACTGGGAAAACGAAGACATGAGAAAAGAACTGTATGAAATGATCCGGTGGTGGATGAAAAAAGGAATTGCGGGATTTCGTGTGGATGCCATCAATTTTATAAAAAAGGATCACACTTTTCCTGACGGAAAACCTGATGGAAGGGATGGGCTGGCAAGCTGCCTTCTGTATGTAAGAAATGTAAAAGGGATTGAAGCCTTTTTGAGGGAACTTAAAAACCAAGTATTTGACCCACTGGACTGTGTCACTGTCTCAGAGGCTGTAGATGTACCATATTCATCACTTGGAGATTATATTGGAAAGCAGGGATGTTTTTCGATGATGTTTGACTTCAGTTATACAAATTTTGATCTGGAAGGAAAAGATGAGAAATGGTATAAAAGGAAAACATGGACGACAGAAGAATTCAGAGAGTTACTGTTTAAAAGCCAGGAAGAGATTCAGAAGACTGGCTGGCCGGCAGTATTTATAGAAAACCACGACCAGCCCAGAGCGGTGAGCAAATTTTTTCCTGATAAAAAAGCCCAGACGTATGAGGCTGCTTCCATGCTGGCTGCCATGTATTTCTTTTTGAGGGGGACTCCTTTTATTTACCAGGGACAGGAATTAGGAACAACAAATGTATGGAAAGATTCTGTCTGTGAATTTGATGATATTGAGAGCAGAGGACAGTACCTTTCTGCTCTGTCAGACGGATGTACAAAAGAAGAAGCACTGTACTATATTAACCTGCGCAGCAGAGACAATGCAAGAGAGATGATGGACTGGAAAGAGGCAGAGACCCAGGAGAAAGAAGAGCAATCGGTACTGAAATTTTACAAAAAGATGACAGCACTCAGAAAACAGGAGCCGTGTTTAATTTACGGTAAATTCATCCCTCATAGAGAATACGGAAAAGAAGTGGTGGCATATGAGAGAAACGACGGATTTACAAGATTCCTTATACTGTGTAACTTTTCACGAAGAACAAAGAAGATTGGGGTAAGAGGAGGAGAGATACTGCTGAGCAATCAGCCGGTGAAAGAAAAAATTCTGAGGCCCTTTCAGGTCATATTGATAAAAGATTGATCTGCAGATGATATAAAAAATTTCTATACTTAAGAAGAAATTCATTCTTTTTTAATCTATTCCATTAGGATACAATGAAATAGAGTGTTACTGTTTTGCCAGATAAATAATTGGAGGTAATTAGAATGAACCAGCGGAGCACTGAGATTGTGCAGTTATTAAGTAAAGAGAAGGATGAGATTACAGTCTCAGGATTTGCAGAATATTTTCAGGTGTCTCAGAAAACTATCCGCAATGATTTAAAAGAAATTAATACGATTCTGAATCAGAATCAGCGGGAGGAAGTTTTGATACAGAGCGGCGGCAGAATCAATCCGCCGGAGAACTTTAAAGAATCTCTGTCATTACTGCTCGAGGGGGATTTCTACAACTATAAATTATCAAGGAAAGAACGCAGGCAGGCAGCATCGGCAATGATTGTAAATTCTGCAGATTATATTACGCTTGCAACCATTGCAGATCATTTGTTTGTCAGCAGGGCAACGGTCATCAATGATCTGAAAGACATTAAGGCATTTATCAGGGAAGGAAATCTGAATGTGATCTCTCATGCCAACAAGGGACTTCGTATAGAAGGTGCAGAGAGTGAAAAGAGAAATTTTCTTTTGAATCTTCTTCGTCCCTCCCTTTCCATCTATGAAAATCATAAAAATGTCGTTGCTGAGCATGTCAGTGTACAGGCAGGTGACTCCTCTGTTATTCAGAAAATTCTGGGAGAACAGGAACAACGGTATAAGAAATATCTGGATGACAGCTCTTTTCGGGAGATTATTTTATATTTAAGAATTATGGTGAACCGGAATCAGATGGGAGAATTTCTTGAGCCGCAGCCGGATACGAACAGTGAGAATTATATGTTTGCCCTGGATACGCTGAAATACATTTCACAGTATTGTGATGTGGTTACAACCGAGGACGACATTAAGTATTTCAGCAGATTTCTGGATGGAGTACGCTACATGAACAACAGCAGATTCAGTAAGAATACAGTTATCATCCAAATGATCACGAGACAATATATTTCGGGTATTTCTTCGGAACTGGGAATCGATCTGAATGCGGATTATGATTTTTTTGAGAATCTGTCCAATCATCTGGGATCTATATTTTCTGCACCTCCAATCGATTATCAGGAAGTCGATGTGATTAATGAGGTATTGGAAGATAATCAGGATGTACTGGAGGCAGTCAACAACCAGATGTTCGTTATATATCAATATACGGAGCGTCAATTAAACGAGATAGAAATAAAATATATTGCAGTCCATGTATGCGCAGCCATTGAACGAAAGAAAAATAAAGAGGTTGCTTTCCGTGTGATTGTAGCCTGCCACGCAGGAATCGGAACGTCCAGATTATTATTGGAAAAGCTGAAAAGGCATTTTAAATTCCGGGTTGTGGATGTGATCTCAGCCCATGAAGCGATGAGCATCGAGCCTAATGCAGCCGACTTTGTAATCTCCACGGTCCCGCTGGAAGGCTGCTCATTAGAGTATGTTGTTGTCTCAGCGGCTTTTAATGATGCGGATTATATCCGTGTGGGAAATAGGATCGATGCACTGAGAAACTGCAGAAATTTTCCGGTCAGAATGGAAGAAGACGGTTTAAGCGCCAAAGGTTTGATCGATGAGATCCATCCGCTTGTATACAGCATGATCGAGCCGGAAGAAAAGGCGAAGACATTTATGAAGGAACTGCGCAGAGTGATCCGGGATTATTTTAAACAATCTGTGGAAAATGAGACGGAGGTTCTGTCGCCGTATCTGCATCATCTGCTGCCGGCAATGAATATTGAAGTGGATGTAGAATGTGAAGACTGGAAGGATGCAGTGCGAAAGTCCGGTGAAAAGCTTGTAGAGAGAGGCTATATTGAGTCAAGGTATATAGACGCAATGATCCATAGCATTGAAGAATATGGTTCTTATGTCGTATTGTCAAAAGGATTTGCCATGCCACATGCAAAAGTAGAAGAAGGAAGTATACGCCTTGGCATGCACTTGATCCGTTTAAAAAATCCGGTGCCATTTGGGGTAGAAGAATTGGACCCTATAGAGTTTGTATGCTGTTTAAGCGCTATTGACCATAAAAGCTACCTGAAAGCATTTTTCAGTCTGGTAAATATGCTGAGGGATGCTGAGTACCGGCAGATGCTTCATGAGGCAGAGTGTCCCGAAGAAATGGCAGGAATCATTGAAAAATATGAACACAGCAACAGTTAAATAAGGTGAAGCTGATTGGTCGAATTTATTTCCGGATCCGGAAATGGATTCGACTGATTTATTTTATTTCCAGAAACAGAAATGGATTTGACCAAGCTAAATTTTTTCCCGAATGGGGAAAGACCTTTCACTGTTTTTGATTTAGGCTGCATGATAGTATGTAACTGTAAACAAGAGATAGAACGTTTGGCCAACAATCTCAGGAACATAACATCATACAAATAATACGATTAGAAAAACGGAGGTAAAAATGGAAATACTATTAAAATTTTTTCAGGGGTTTGTAGGTTTAGGGGCGAGCGTCCTGCTGCCGGTTGTAATCGCAATATTGGGAATTTTCTTTGGGATGAAAATCGGCCGGGCGATTAAAGCCGGCTTGCTGGTAGGAATTGGTTTCCAAGGACTTGTTTTAGCAGTAAATCTATTAATTACTTCAGTGACACCGGCAATGGAATATTATGAAAAATTAGGATCAGGATATGACACTTTGGAAGTTGGATTTGCAGCGCTGGGTGCGGCATCGTGGACGACACCGTTTGCAGTACTTGTAATTCCGTCGATTATCCTTGTGAATATCATTTTAGTCCGTTTAAAGATTACAAAGGTCTTAAATGTTGACATCTGGAATTTTATGCATTTTCTCGTTCCCGGAGCACTTGCGTATGCTTTGTTTGGAAGTGCCGTTATCGGATTTTTAGTTGCTTTTGCCTGCGGTATTATTGTTCTGTTTTTTGGCCAGTGGATTGCAAAACCATGGGAAGAATTTTTTGGACTGGAAGGAACCACATGTACCTGTCTTTCTTTCGTAGCATGGGCCTACCCGATCAGCTACGGATTAAATAAGATCATAGACAAAATCCCGGGACTTAATAAAATTGATCTGAATATGGATAAAGTGGGACAAAAGCTTGGAGTATTTGGCGATCCTGCAATCATCGGTGTTGTAGTTGGAGCTTTTCTTGCAGTCATCACAAAACAAAGTCCCGGAGAAATTCTCACAATGGCAATGGGTGTTGCGGCGGCAATGGTATTGATCCCGAGAATGGTTTCCATCATGATGGAAGGGCTCTCTCCATTGGGACAGTCTGCAAATGAATATATGCATAAGAAAATCGGAGAAGACGCAGATATTTATATCGGTATGGACATTGCCCTTGGTTTAGGTGATCCGACCTGTATCACATGTACTGCCGTTATGATCCCGGTTACCATTCTTCTTGTGTTTCTTGTACCGGATATGAGATTCTTTCCGCTTGGTTTATTAGCTGAGATTTGTTATTTGGCACCTATGGTCGTATTAAGCAGCAAGGGAAATCTATTTCGGTCATTACTTGCAATGACTATTTTAATGTACATAACCCTGTTTTTGGCAAATATGTTTATTCCGGAGGCTACAAGCATGATGTCCGTTACAAATGTAGACTTTGGAAAAAGTGTCACAGCATCTCATTTTGGATGGAATCCAGGCAATGTAGTTGTATCAATTATTCACAGAATTATGGCGATCTTCGGATGAGGAGGCTTGAAATGAAAACTAGATATTTAGTAATTCATGGAACAGCAGATAATAATGAACAGGCAATCAAACTATGTGGAGAAGCCTTATATAAAGCAGGCATTGTCAGTGAAAATTTCGGGGATCTCTGTGCGAAACGAGAAAGGGACTTTCCCACAGGACTTCCGACAGAAATCCCAACGGCGATTCCCCATGTGAAAGACGAAGGAATTACAGAGAACGCCATCTGTTTACTGAAACTGAATCATCCGGTGACGTTTAAAAGGTTGGATGATGATACAGAGGAAGTGAAAACAGACATGATTTTCAATTTGGCGATCAGGGATGCAGATGAACACTTAGCGGTGCTTCAAAAAATGATGGCATTTTTGAATAATCCGGAAGTCTTAACAAAATGTAAAAAACTTTCAAATGAAGAAACAGAAGTTTATCTTCAGGAGCAATTAGAATCATAATAAATCGCAGTAAAGGAGAAATATTATGGCGAAAGAAGTAAAAGTATTAGTAGCGTGCGGCAGCGGCGTGGCAACATCAACCATCGCACAGGAAGAAATTAAAGAAATTGCAAAAAATGCAGGCGTTAAAATCAGAATAATGAAAGGAACGATTTCTGAAGTTCCTATAAAACAAAAAGATGTAGATGTAGTATTTACCACAGCAAATTACCGAAATCTGCTTGAAAAACCACATCTCAGCGTATTTGGGCTTGTCTCCGGACTGAATAAAGAAGCAGCAAAGAAGAAAGTGGAAGAATTGCTGAAAAAGATTTCAGAAGAGTTATAAAAGCCCAATATGTGAAAGGATCAGGTGATTATAAATGAAAGCAGGAGTTTTACACGCAAGAGATGACATAAGATATGAGGAAGTACAGACCCCGGAGCCAAAAGCCGGGGAAGTGCTTGTAAAAGTGAAATATTCAGGGATCTGCGGATCGGATGTACCCAGAGTAATTGAAGACGGAGCCCATTTCTATCCGATTGTTCTCGGACATGAGTTCTCAGGGATTGTGGCAGCTGTGGGGGACGGAGTGACAAAGGTAAAGAAAGGCCAGAGGGTCGCCGGAGCCCCGCTGGTACCGTGCATGAACTGTGAAGACTGTATGAAAGGTGATTATGCACTCTGTAAAGACTACAGTTTTATCGGGACAAGACAGGCAGGAAGTTTTGCAGAATATATCTGTCTTCCGGAGCAAAATGTGGTTTCTTTTACGGATACAGTATCCTTTGAACAAGGAGCGCTGTTTGAACCGGCAGCAGTTGCCCTCCACGGATTGGAATGTCTTCCTTATAAAGGAGGAAAGACAGTTGCGATCCTCGGCGGCGGAACCATCGGACTGCTTGTCATGCAGTGGGCCAATATTTTTGGAGCGGCAAAGACCGTGGTATTCGATATTGATGATGACAGAATTGAGCTGGCAAAACAGATGGGTGCAGCCGACGGAGTCAATACTTTAAAAGAAGGCTTCATGCAAAAGGCAATGGATCTGACGGATGGAAAAGGCTACGATTACATTTACGAAACGGCCGGAAGTACGATTACCATGAAAATGGCATATGAACTGGCAGCGAACAAAGCTGGTATCTGCTATATCGGAAAACCAACGAGAGAATTAACATTTACTGTGGAAGAATGGGAAAACATGAATCGGAAAGAATTCACTGTGACAGGATCCTGGTTATCCTATTCGGCTCCATTTCCCGGACATGAGTGGGACTGCGTGGCGCACTATTTTGCAACAGGACAATTAAAGGGGGAAGACTCCCTGATCTATAAGAAGCTGCCGCTTTCAGAAATCGCAGAGGGCTTTGAAATGTTTAAGACCCGCGGGGCAGTAAAAGGGAAGATATTGATAGATAGTTCTGAGGAGATATAGGAAGGAGGTATGACAGTGAGAGAAATGAAATTATCTCCGTCCATCTTTGCCGCAGACTTAGGAGAATTAAAAAGCCAGATCAAAGAACTGGAAGACAGCGGCGTGGAACTTCTGCATGTAGATGTGATGGACGGACATTTTGTGGAGCGGATGGCATTTGGAGCAGATCACATCAGGGCTTTAAAATCAATGACAGATATTCCGCTGGATGTTCATTTAATGATCGAACGTCCGGAGGTACATATCGACAGCATCGCAGACGCAGGAGCAGATATCATAACAATCCATCAGGAATCCACAGCGAGAGTATTAAGCTGTTTACATAAAATCCGTAATCGGGGTATCAGGGCGGGGATCGTGCTGAGCCCGGGGACCCCGGAAGAGACGATCAAGTATTTACTAGATGATGTAGATATGATCCTTCTGATGAGTGTAAATCCCGGGGAGGGAGGACAGCATTTCCTGAATTCAACTGTGGAGAAAATTAAAAATGTCCGGGCAATGATCGGGGACCGGGATATCGATCTTGAAGTAGATGGAAGTATTGACCATGAAACGATAAAGCCTTGTTATGAAGCGGGAGCAAATGTATTTGTGTCCGGGGGATATTTGTTCAAAAATATCAAAGAGAATACAGAGGCTTTAAGAAAGGCAGTGAGATAATGAAAGCATTGACATTTTATGACGTACAGGATTTAAGATATGAAGAGGTTGCTGACCCTGCAATCGAAAAAGATGATGATGTCATCGTAAAAGTAAAAGCAGTCGGGATCTGTGGTTCGGACATTGCAAGATACCGTAATTTAGGACCTTATGTGAAAGGGAATGTTTGGGGACATGAATTTTCAGGGGAGGTTGTTCAAACTGGTCCTGCTGTTACAGAATTAAAGGCTGGTGACCGTGTGGTGGGGTGCCCAAACTTGGTTTGTCACGAGTGTAGGTACTGCAAAAGCGGACATCCGTCAAGATGTGAATCTTTAAATACCATTGGAGCCTATGTTCCCGGTGCATTTGCGGAGTACATTAAAATGCCTGCCGTCAATCTTGTAAAAATGGCGGAAAGTATGACTTATGAACAGGGCGCATTAGTAGAACCGGCAACGGTTGCGATTCACGGCTTATATCAGACAAACATTAAAATGGGATATGAAGTTGCCGTAGTGGGATGCGGAAATATCGGGCTTATGGCAATCCGATGGGCAAAAGCATTCGGGGCAAAGAAAGTGTTTGCCATTGATATTGATGATGCACAATTAGAAATTGCCCGGAAATTTGGCGCTGATGTACTGATTAATTCTACCAATATTGATTTTCATGATGAAATCAGAAAATACGGAAATGGCGTGGACTTAGCGATCGAATCAGCTGGCAATCCATTTACGGCGGCAAGAGTGCTCGGACTGCCGAAAAAGGGCGGAGAAGTCGTATACATGGGAATTCCATATGCAGATGTTCCGGTACCAAGATTCTATTTTGAAAGAATTATGAGAAATGAATTAACTATCATTGGTTCCTGGTGCACCATTTCTGCTCCATATCCAGGAGAGGAATGGAACAATGCGGTAGAATATATCGGAAACAAAAAGGTGGATGTCCTTGGAATGGTGACGCATAAAGTAAATTTAAGCAAAGGCCCGGAGATGTTTGAAGAGATCATTGCCGATCCAAAGAGCTTCGGAAAAGTTCTGTTATATCCGGAAGAAATCATGTAAGGAAGGTGTTGTTTTGGGAATGAAAGTAATTATAAAAGAATTGGAACAGTCAGCTGACAGAGTCCCTGAATATCAGATTTCAGATCTGATCCGGAAGATCAAGTCCCATAAACGGATTTTCGTTTATGGGACCGGTAGATCGGGTTTGATGTTAAAGGCCCTTGCTATGAGACTGATGCAGATTGGCCTGGATGCATATGTGGTGGGAGAAACCACAACGCCGTCAGTGGAAAAGGGAGATCTGCTGATCGTGGCCTCTGCTTCAGGGGAAACAGGAAGTGTGTGTATGACGGCACAGTCGGCAAAGAAACAGGGGGCAGATTTGATCGTGATTTCTTCAGCAGCGGAATCGACCCTGGGAAAAATCCAGACACCGGATATCATGATTGAATCTGCCACAAAATTTACAACATCCAAAACAAGCATCCAGCCACTGGGAAGTTTGTTCGAACAGATGCTGCTCATCGTGTTTGATGATGCTGTTTTGGAAATGAGCCGGGAAGAGCCGGGCAGTAATGACGATATGGCAAAGAGACACGCAAGCCTGGAGTAGCTTGTGACGGAAATCTTATAGAGAATCAAGGAGAATAAACATGCAGAATAACATTGGTCTACAGACAGCATATTGGAATGGAACAACTCCTGAGTTGGACATTTATAAAATAATTGATTTGACCAAGAAAGCCAACATGGACACCATTGAACTGAAAGCGGGGGACTTTGTTCCTTTGACAACAGAAGAACGCAGGAAGCTTAAGAACTATATCAAGGATGCAGGTCTGTCAGTTACAGTCAACGGGACCGGACTCAGACCGGAAAAAGATGTTTCCAGTTCTGACAAAGAATCTCATGAAGCAGGAATCAAACATTTATGTCATATGTTGGATCTCTGTGTTGAGATGGACGCAAAACTTTTTTCCGGAATTCCTTATGGTTTATGGAATACACGCCCGGATGGAGAGGATATTGCCGGGATCAAGAAGGTCCGCACAGCAAATGCAGTCAAAGGATTAACCGAAGTTGCAAAACATGCCGAAGAAGCCGGCGTAACAATGTGTTTAGAAATTGTAAACCGTTTTGAACAGTATACTGCTAATACTGCAGAAGAGGGAATTGCAGTCTGCGAAGCCATTGGCAGTGAGTATTGCAAGCTTCTTTTAGACACGTTTCATATGAACATTGAAGAAGATTATATTCCGGATGCCATCCGCACAGCCCATGAAAAGGGATATCTGGGCTATCTTCATATTGGAGAAAGCAACCGGAAGATTCCTGCCGGTGGAAGAAAGACCAATATTGACTGGGAAGCCATTGCAGAGACGATCAAAGAGATCGGTTTTGAAGGACCTTTGGTGATGGAACCATTCGTTCTCAATTCGTCCGCAAGCGCTAAGAGCGTTTCACTCTGGAGAGCAATCAAACCAGCAGATGATATTGACGGACTTGTGGCAGATGCCGCCGCAGGAGTGAAATATTTAAAAAGTCTTTAATAATGGGAGGGAAAAGGCATGATTACAACTGTAACGTTAAATGCTTCCATCGATAAAGCATATCATATGACCCAAAAAATTGAGAATGGTACGGTAATGCGGGTAGCAGAGACGAATAACAGTGCCGGCGGAAAGGGACTGAATGTGGCAAGGGTGGTCAAGCTTTGCGGTTCTGACACAAAAGCTGCCGGTCTTGTGGGAGGATATAACGGTCAATATTTAGAATCACTTCTGGACGCAGATGGAATTTCCTATGAATTTGAACATATCGAGGGGGAAACAAGAAGCTGTATAAATATATTGGATCCGGAATACGGTTCCACCGAATATCTGGAACCCGGCTGTCAGGTTACTTCGGAGGAAGAAGCTGCATTTTTAGAACGATTTCCTGATCTTATTAGGGACAGTGATGTTGTGACCATTTCAGGAAGCGCTCCCCGTGGAATGGGAAGCGATATCTATAAAAAAATGATCCGGATTGTAAAGGATGAGGGAAAGAAAGTTATCTTAGATACCAGCGGAGAATATTTGGAAAAAGGGATCGAGAGCATGCCGACGATGGTAAAGCCTAATCAGGATGAGATCGAACTGCTTTTTCATATCAAAGTCCGCAGCCGTGAAGATGTCATTGAATATGCCAAAAAAATCTATGAAAAAGGAATCCCGTATGTGGTCATCTCTCTTGGAGGAGACGGGGCACTGCTTGTATGCGAAAAAGGCATTTATCAGGGGAAACCGCCCAAAATAGAAGTGGTAAATACAGTAGGATGCGGAGACTCCATGGTCGGAGCATTTGCAGTAGGATTAGAACGTCATATGGAACCGGAAGAGGCTCTGAAATTTGCAGTGGCGGTGGCATCTGCCAACGCACTTTCACCCCTTACAGGGACTTTTGATACGGCCAAGAGAGATGAAATTATAAAGAACGTTGAGATCATAAAATTATAAGATCCGGAAAGGGAATAGAATTATGTTAATGACATCAAAAGAAATATTACGGAAAGCTCAGGCCGGCGGATATGCAGTAGGTGCATTCAATGTAGAAAACATGGAGATGGTACAGGCAGTTGCGGAGGCAGCAGAGGAATTGCGCTCACCGGTCATCATGCAGACAACTCCGTCTACCGTGACATATGCGGGACTTGACTATTATCTTGCAAATGTTGAGACAGCCGCAAAAAGGGCATCGGTTCCTGTGGTTATGCATTTAGATCACGGCAGCAGCTTTGAACTGGCGATGCAGGCACTCAGAGCGGGTTATACATCCATCATGATTGATGGTTCCCATGAGGCATTTGAAGATAATATTGCACTCAGCAGGGCCGTCACAGATGCCTGCCATCCGTCGAAAGTTCCGGTAGAGGCTGAACTTGGAAAGGTTGGCGGAAAAGAAGATGATCTGGACGGCGGAGATGATAATCCCTATACAGATCCGCAGGAAGCAAAGGAATTTGCAGAGAGAACAGGGATTGATTCCCTCGCAGTTGGGATTGGTACAGCCCACGGTGTTTATAAGGGAGAACCAAAACTTCAGTTTGACATCTTAAGCCAGATCAGAGATGTCGTAGAGATTCCGCTCGTGCTTCACGGAACAAGCGGTGTGCCGGACGAAGCGGTAAAAGAATGTATCAAACGCGGTATCTGTAAAGTGAATTATGCAACCGATCTCCGTATCGCATTTACCAATGGAGTAAACAGAGTTTTTGCTGAAAATCCAGACACCATTGACCCTAAGAAATATAGTGCGGCAGGTCGTGAAGAAGTTAAAAAATATGTTATGGACAAAATAAAAGTATGCGGAAGTGCAGGAAAAGTATGAGTTATTCACCACTATTTCCGTCGCGCTTTTGAAATGCGTTCCTCCAATTGTGGTGAATAACTTTCGAGAAGTGGAAAATGGACGTAATGTCTGCTGGAGAAGATTATTCGGATTTATGAGATCATTTTGAATAGAAAGAGACTTATACAGTTCCCACGCCGCCTCCTATTCGATTTCAGGAAAGTTGCTGCAGAAGTTCAGAAGGAGTCAGGATTGGGACATCAAATTCCTCGAAGTCCTTTTTATTGCGGGTAATAATGTAATTACAGCGGATGGATTTTGCACAAGTAGCCACAAGACAATCCTCAAAATCCTTTGCTTTTTTCTGGAACGCTGTGAGAACATCGTTGTTGGTAACACTGCATACCTTTACGATTTCCAGCAGCTTTCCAACTGCTGTGTATGCAAGCTCGGTGCTGTGGGTGTATTTTCTGACCAAATAGAAGATGTCTGTAACGGAGGATGCTGATACAAAGCCGTCCATCCGGTGTTCTTCACAGAGGTTTAAAACCTTGCAGGAATCATCGACAAAAGGCTCCCGTTCCAGAAGTACATCGATAATAACATTGGTATCACACATTATTTTCATATTTTGACAGCCGCTCCTCTCGTAAAGAATCAAGATCAATATCCGAAGGGACATCCTTTAACATTCCACGGAGGGAATCCACAGCGGAAATCTGGGGGTTCACGACCTTTGCAATGGTTTTACCATTACGGGTAATGAAAATATCCTCTTTGGAGATCATATCCAGATATTTGCCGAAGTTGGTCTTAAATTCTGTTGCGGTAACAATCATGAATGACTCCTCCTTTCCTTTTAGTTTATTTTTATTATATGCGATTTTTGAAGAAAAATCAATTAATTCGTACGAAATAAAAAATATATTTATAAAAATCGAGCGAAATAAGACAGGGCCCTTGCCAAGGAAGCAAAAGCGACCATGTTCATTTTTGGAATATATGAGCTGTATCATTCAGAAGCAATTGTAAATACTTTTTATACGGTTGCCCTGTGATATTGACCGATTGGTCTTGACAAGAACCTGTGATAGGTTATAATAAACTGTATAAAAATTGAATAGGATCTTCAGGGCAGGGTGAAATTCCCTACCGGTGGTACAGCCCACGAGCCGCAAGGCATGATTCGGTGAAACTCCGAAGCCGACAGTACAGTCTGGATGAAAGAAGATAGTGATAAAAGAACTCTGGGATTTACGCACAGCGTAGGTCAGATGCATTTGGTGTATTTGGCGTGCTGTTATAAGTCCTGGTTTTTTATTTTATAAGAAAGTTCTACGACCTTCCTTGTGAAATAAATACGTTCCGCTTATTTATGAGTGAACTTTAGCTTGTTAAAGCCCTGAAGTCCTGTGTTACAGGATTTTGGGGATTTTTTTATTTCACAGGAAAGTTCTGCGACCTTTCCTGTGAAATAAAAAACGCTCCGCGGGCTGTACACGGATGCGTAAGGAAATTATTTGACTGCGTCAAATCGCATCTGGTACGCAAAGTTGTCAAGCTTGAAAGGAGGTTTGTCCAATTGCAGGAACAATATATGAGAAGGGCCATTGAACTGGCCAAAAAAGGAACAGGATATACGAATCCCAACCCATTGGTGGGGGCTGTCATCGTAAAGGACGGAGAGGTGATTGGAGAGGGATTCCATGAGGCATACGGGGGTCTGCATGCGGAGAGGAATGCACTTAAGAGCTGTACCAAAGACCCAAACGGCGCAGAACTTTATGTGACTCTGGAACCATGCTGCCATTACGGAAGGACGCCGCCCTGTACGGAAGCCGTCATAAAAAGCGGAATTCGAAAAGTTTATGTTGGGAATGTTGATCCGAATCCAAAAGTGGCAGGGATGGGAATCAAAATTTTAAGAGAACATGGTATCGAAGCGGAAACAGGTATTCTCGACGAGGAATGCAGGGGGTTAAACGACATCTTTTTTTATTATATTACCCACGATACGCCTTATGTGGTGCTGAAATATGCTATGACACTGGATGGGAAGATTGCAGTCAGGACAGGTGAGTCTAAATGGATCACCGGCGGGGAGGCGAGGGAACATGTTCAGTTTCTCAGGCATCGGTATGCGGCGATCCTGACAGGGATTCATACGGTTATAAGCGATGATCCGATGCTCAATGCCCGCATAGAAGGAGGGAATAATCCGGTGCGTGTAATCTGCGACAGCAGATTAAGGATTCCGATAAGTTCAAAAATTGTCCAGAGTGCTAAAGTTATCCCGACCATCATTGCGGCATGTGAAAGAAACGAGAAGGCGCAGAGGCTTGAGGCTTTGGGGTGCCGGGTACTGATCTGCCCCGGAAAGGATGGAAAGACAGATCTTCTGGAACTTATGCGGATTCTCAGAAAAGAAAAAATCGACAGTGTCCTCGTGGAAGGCGGAGCAGATATCAACGATTCGGTTATTCAGGCCGGAGCGGTAAACAAAGTGTATGCCTTTATCGCACCGAAAATTTTCGGCGGAAGACAGGCCAGATCTCCGGTGGAAGGAGAAGGGGTCGATAAGATAAGCGATGCGCTGCTTCTCAATGGGCCTGAGATTACCAGGTTCGGCGAAGACCTTCTGCTGGAATATAAAGTGAGGTGAGAAAGTGTTTACAGGAATTATTGAAGAATTGGGGACGGTCCTTTCGGTTAAAAGAGGAGGACAGTCTTCAGCTGTCAGGATAGGGGCATCCAGGGTCCTCGAAGATATACATACAGGAGACAGCATTGCAGTCAACGGGGTATGCCTGACGGCAGTTACCTTTGATGGACAGGGATTTCTTGCGGATGTGATGAACGAGACATTTGAGAGAAGCAGCCTGGAAAATTTAAAGCCGGGAGATCCGGTAAATTTAGAACGGGCCATGAGGGCAGGCGGCCGGTTTGGCGGACATATCGTTGCCGGACATGTAGATGGTACGGGAACGGTCACTTCGGTGAAGCAGGATGCCAATGCAGTATGGTTTACAGTGAAGGCACCGCCGGGAATCATGCGGTACTGTATTAAAAAAGGTTCTATAGCCGTGGACGGCATCAGTCTTACCATTGCGGATACCGGGGATCAATGGTTTCAGGTTTCGGTCATCCCCCACACCTTAAAGGAAACGGTGCTGGGATATAAAAAGCCCGGAGATCCGGTGAATCTGGAAAACGATATGATCGGAAAATATGTAGAAAAACTGATGCAGCCCGAACATGGAGAAAAGACCAGTGCCATAACCGAGGAAATGTTAATAAGAGCAGGATTTTAGGAGGAAAGAACATGAAGTTCAGCACGATTGAAGAAGCGTTGGAAGACCTGAGACAGGGAAAGATCATCATTGTCACGGACGATGAGGACAGGGAAAATGAGGGGGATTTCATCTGTGCCTCAGAATTTGCAGATACGGAGAACATTAATTTCATGGCGGTCCATGGAAAGGGTTTGATCTGTATGCCTATGAGCGCAGCTATGGGAGAAAAACTCGGATTGTCTCCGATGGTAACCAAGAATACGGATAACCATGAGACTGCATTTACAGAAAGTATTGATCATGTGGAAACCACCACGGGAATTTCTGCGGTGGAACGCTCTGTCACAGCATTGAAGTGTATGGAGGACAGCATCAGGCCGGAGGATTTAAGGCGCCCCGGGCATATGTTTCCGCTGATCGCAAAGCCGGGCGGTGTCATGGAGCGGAACGGACACACAGAGGCGACGGTGGACCTTGTGAAGCTTGCAGGTTTAAAAGAAAGCGGTTTGTGCTGTGAGATCATGAGGGAAGACGGTACTATGATGCGTACCACAGAACTCATGGGACTGGCAGAGAAGTTTGGCCTTAAGATGATCACTATAAAGGCACTGCAGGATTACCGGAAGAAACATGAAGTGTTCGTGAGCAGGGAGGCGGAGACACCGATGCCCACTAAGTATGGGGAATTCCGGGCTTACGGTTATGTAAATAAACTAAACGGTGAACATCATGTCGCTTTAGTAAAAGGAAAAGTAGATGACGGGGAGCCGGTGCTGTGCCGTGTACACTCCGAGTGTCTGACAGGAGACACCTTTGGTTCATTAAGATGCGACTGCGGTGATCAGCTGACCACCGCCATGAGGCAGATCGAAGCGGAGGGCAGGGGGATTTTACTCTACCTGAGACAGGAAGGGCGGGGCATTGGCCTGATCAACAAATTGAAAGCATATGCCCTGCAGGATGAGGGAATGGACACGGTAGAGGCAAATCTGGCCCTCGGATTTGAAGAAGACCAACGGGAATATTACATAGGTGCACAGATTCTGAGAGACCTGGGTGCGTCTGAACTGAGACTTTTGACAAATAATCCGACGAAAATCGAAGGTCTGGGTGATTTTGGCCTGGAGATCGTGGAGAGGGTGCCGATCCAGATCAAACTCACAGATTATGATGGATTCTATATGAAGACCAAACAGGAAAAAATGGGGCACTATTTAACATATTAAGCTGAAAAATATGAAGAAGAAGGAGATATAAGATGAAGGTATTAGAAGGAAAATTAGTCGCAAAAGGGATGAAAGTCGGCATTGTCGTCGCCAGATTCAATGAGTTTATCGTATCCAAGCTGCTTTCAGGAGCGCTGGACGGCCTGCGCCGCCATGACGTGAAGGAAGACGATATTTCTGTAGCCTGGGTTCCAGGAGCATTTGAGATTCCGATTGCCGCACAGAAGATGGCGGGCTCAGGGAAATATGATGCTGTCATCTGTCTGGGGACCGTGATCCGGGGCTCTACCAGCCACTATGACTATGTGTGCAATGAGGTATCCAAGGGGATTGCTCACGTGTCTATGGAAAGTCAAATTCCTGTACTGTTCGGTGTACTGACCACGGAAAATATCGAGCAGGCCATCGAGCGCGCCGGTACGAAAGCCGGAAACAAGGGTTATGACTGTGCGCTGTCAGCGATTGAAATGGTAAATTTATTGAAAGAGATTGGTTAAACTGGACGGAGCCGCTTATTTCCTGTAAAATAGAACAGAAAATAAGCGGCTTTTCTAAGCATTAAAAAAGTTCTGCTCGCGTTATGCACACAAATACATAAGGGAGGTATCTTACTATGGATCAGATTCAACAACTTCAGAGAATGATTGACGAAAGCAGCAGGATCGTCTTTTTCGGCGGTGCGGGAGTTTCCACAGAGAGCAGTATTCCGGACTTTCGGAGTACGGATGGACTCTACCATCAGACGTATCAATATCCTCCTGAGGTGATTGTCAGCCATACGTTTTTTGTTCAGAAGACAGAAGAATTTTATGATTTTTATAAGAAGAAAATGATATTTCCGGATGCCAAACCGAATCCTGCCCATTTAAAGCTCGCAGAGCTTGAGAAGACCGGAAAGCTCACGGCAGTTGTCACTCAGAACATCGACGGTCTGCACCAGAAGGCCGGAAGTCAGAAGGTATTTGAGCTGCACGGAAGTGTTCACAGAAATTACTGTCAGAAATGCCATAAGTTTTTTGATGTAAACTACGTAGCCGGAGCAGAGGGAGTACCGCGCTGCGACGAATGCGGGGGACTGGTGAAACCGGATGTTGTACTATATGAAGAGGGACTGGATGCATCCGTGATGAGGGGAGCCGTCGATGCGATTTCTGAGGCGGATATGCTGATCATCGGGGGGACTTCTCTCGTAGTGTATCCGGCAGCAGGCATGATTGACTATTTTCATGGGAAACATCTTGTGCTGATTAATAAAGATGCCACATCCAGAGACCGGCAGGCAGAGCTCTGCATTACAGATCCGATCGGTAAGGTCCTTGGACAGATCAGGGTGAATCCATGAAAAAGAGAGATCTTGTGTTGATCGGAGCAGTCCTTCTTGTAGCAGCGGCAGGATTTTTATTTCTGTCTCTTGTGAAAAAGGACGGGGAAAGGGTAGTGGTGACGGTAGATGGAAAAGAAGTCTGGAGCCACAGCCTTTCTGAGGATGCGGTCTATACGGTAAAGAGCCCGAACGGGTCCAATGTAGTCCGAATCCAAGATCAGAAAGCATCAGTCACAGAGGCCGACTGCCCTGATCAGATATGCAGAAAGCATAAAGCTATCGATAAAACCGGGGAAACCATTGTCTGCCTGCCGCATAAAGTCGTGGTGGAAATTAAAGACGGAACCAGGGAGAAAGAATATGACGGAATTACAAATTAAGGAGAAAAACCAATGACCAGACGAACTGCTGTGGATGGCATGTTTCTGACGCTGGCCATCGTTGTTTCTTATATAGAGGTACTCCTTCCGATTCCGGTAGGGATTCCGGGAGTGAAGATCGGCCTTGCCAATGGAGTCATCATGGTTCTTCTCTTTTTTACCGGTTGGAAGAGGGCGCTGTTTATCTCCGTTTTGAGAATTCTTCTGGCAGGAATACTTTTTGGGAATCCAATGACGATTGTTTACAGTCTGGCGGGCGGAATTTTGAGTATTTTTTTCATGGCGATTTTGAAAAAAGCAGGGGGATTTTCGGCAGTGGGACTCAGTGTTGCCGGGGGAGTGGCACACAACCTGGGACAGCTCAGTGTTGCCGTGTGTCTGATGGAAAATGCAAGAATTTATTATTATGCGCCGGTGCTGCTTATCACCGGAACCATTGCCGGCACTGCCATCGGAGTGCTGGCGGCAGGACTGATAAAAAAGATCCCGGCAAACCTATTTCAGTAAGGAAAGAATTTGAATTGGAGGAAAGACGTGAAAAAGAAAGTATGTGCGGCCATGGTATTTGTTTTTACAGCGGTCATGGCATCTGGCTGTGTGAAGAAAGAAGAGATACAGAAATATTCCCACGTAGACTATGCCATGGGGACTGTGACCAATACGACATTATATGGGAGAAGCCCGGATCTTTCTGAGACTGAACAAGCGATAATGGAGAAGATGAAGAAGCTGGAGACTGAGCAGCTTTCCTGGAGGAAGGACAGTTCCGCTGTGGCAAAGCTCAATCGAGGGAAACAAAGAGCGGCGGATGTCCAGGAGCCGCTGTTTACCTGGCTTGAAAAGTCTCTTCAGATTGCAAAAGACAGCAAAGGGGCTGCGGATCCGGCCATCGGCAGCCTCACTCAAATGTGGGATTTTGAATCCAAGAATCCAAAGGCACCCAATGCGGATAAGATCGAAGCACTGATTAAAGATGGTATCGTCAGTAGTGCATATGCGCACGTAAAACTGAATGAACAGCAGAAAACTGTGAGAAAAGAGAGGGAGATCAAAATTGATCTGGGAGCTTTCGGCAAGGGGATCGGAACCGACGAAGCCATGAAATTCCTCAAAAAAGATGAGAGAATCACCGGAGCCATGGTGGCTCTTGGGGGAAGCATCGCTGTTTATGGGGAAAAGCCCGGCGGGGAGGACTGGAAAGTTGGGATACAGAACCCTGACGGAAAACAGGGGGAGACTATTGGAGGGCTTAGCGTAAAAGGCGGGACCTTTATCTCTACCTCCGGTGATTATGAAAAATATTTTATTGACAAAAAGACAGGAAAACGGTATTTTCACATCTTAGATGAGAATACCGGATATCCGGTACAGACAGAGATCACATCCTGTACCATTGTGTGCAGTTCAGGCATCGTCAGTGACGGACTGTCCACCGCATGTTTTGTGCTGGGGCCGGAAAAAAGCGGTTCACTGTTGAAAAAGTACGGAGCAAAAGCAATTTTTGTGGATAAACAAAAAAATGTTTATGTCAGTGACGGATTGGATTTTGAACTCACAGACGATGCATATAAAATAGTTAAAAAAGATATTGGCGGATGAAAAAATTTATTTGCCAATATCTTTTTTTATGATTGAAATAAATTCTTTATTTTTCTCCGCGGGGTTTTCCGCAGGTCTGCCGTTTAATCAGTGTACACGGCAGTGTTAGGCGCACCGGTGTCTTGTATTCACTTGGCACTTCATTATAGAGTTTGGCCACAAAGTTTGCCGCATATTCCCCCATATACTCCGAAGGGGCATGGACCGTAGTCAGAGGAGGATTGGAAAATTCGGCCACGCTGATATCATCAAAGCCAATGATCGAAATATCTTCGGGAATTTTATAGCCATGTTCATAGAGGGAGCGCATGGCGCCGATAGCGATCGGGTCGCTGGCGGCAAAAACCGCGGTGGGCAGATGTCCGGACTCTATGAGTCTGTTCATCATCTGATATCCGGATTCTGCGCTGAATTCTTCCTCCAGAACAAAAGGTTCATAACAGAGTCCAAGATTCCGGCAGTAATTGATAAACGTTTCTTTCCGCTGTTCAAAATAGACGGTATCCTCGCCGATGTCTTCCTTTCCGCCCAGATAACCAATCTTTGTGTGTCCGAGTTCCACAAAGTAATCGATCACATCTATGACCGACTGGTGGAAATCCAGAACAATGTTATTGAAGGAAATTCTGGAAGTCCGCATATCGATAAAAATAATATTGTCCGTAAGCTGCTCAAAGGCTTTGATATCCTTTTGCGCAAACTTTCCGATACAGATCAGGCCGTCCACTCCGCTTAAAGTCTTTAAATAGTCCGGATCACTCTGAAATGCGCGAATGACTTCAATGTTCTGGTCTGCGCAGTATTTTTCAATCCCCACGCGAATGTTCTGGTAGTAGGGGTCTTCTAATTCCTGAAACAGGGAGTACCACTGGAACACTCCAATGGTAGTTCTTTTCGTTGTTCCTTTCCCCTTTTTTCTGTAGTTTAGACCGTCTGCAATCTTTAAAACTCTGGCCCTTGTCTCCTCTGTGACGCTCAGGGTGTCATCCTGATTTAAAATACGGGAGACTGTGGCGGATGATACACCTGCTTTTTCAGCGATATCTTTAATGGTAGCCATATGAATTCTCCTTTAGCATCTAATTCCAACTCTTTTCTTATTCCAAGTATATCATATCTGTAAACGAAAATAAAATCTTTTCATTAAATTTACTAAAATACAATAAATATATTTAGTAAATATTTAAGTAAAATATAGTTGAAATATTTACTAAACAGTATTACTATATAGACACAGGAACGAAACTAAGATATGAAATAGGAGGCTTTATGTATGGAAACGAATAACAGCAGGGAGAAGGTACCGGGCAGAGTGAAGTATACGTTTGCTTTCGGGGCACTGGGGAAAGACTTAATCTACGGAATGATCGCAACATTCTCGATGATTTACTTTACTGATATCCTCAAAGTATCGCCGGCATTTATCGGTATCGTATTTTTTGCGGCAAAATTGTGGGACGCGTTCAATGACTTGTTTATGGGCATGATCGTAGACAATACGAGATCCAGATGGGGAAAATTTGTTCCCTGGCTGGTAATCGGAACACTGATCAATTCTGTAGTGTTCGTTATACTGTTTACAGACTTTCATTTATCAGGAAATGCACTCTGTGTGTTTGTCGCAGTCATCTATGTGGCCTGGGGAATGACCTACACGATCATGGATATCCCGTATTGGTCCATCATTCCAAACCTGACATCCGATCCGAGGGAGAGGGAAGTGGTTTCCGTCCTGCCGCGTATTTTTGCCAGTCTGGGACAATCTCTGATCATTGCCGGTTTCGGGGTGCAGATCATCGGAGCTCTGGGAGGAGGCTATATCGGTTATCACAGATTTGCCATGTTCATAGCCGGAATGTTTATCTTTACAATCGGAGTCGCCGTATTTAACTTAAAACTAAAAGATGACGGGAATGTGCCGTCAGAAAAAATTTCTTTTAAAGGTGTATTCTCCATTATCAGACAGAATGACCAGCTGCAGTCGGCAGTGGGGCTGATCCTGCTGTACAATGTAGGCATTCAGTTTATTATGGGAGTGGCAGTTTACTATTTTACTTATGTATGCGGCAACGCAGGGATGCTTTCTGCATTTATGATCAGCGCATCCATTGCGGAAGTGGTGGGACTCATCATCTTTCCGAAAGTAGCGGCAAGGCTGTCCAGAAAGGTATCTTTCCTGCTGGCCTGTACTCTTCCGTTTGTGGGATTGGCTCTTCTCCTTGCGGTGGGATTTGTTTGTCCCGAAAATATCGTGCTCACAGCCATATCAGGAATCATTGTAAAGACAGGAACCGGCCTGGAACTTGGCTGTGCCACTGTATTTTTATCCGACGTAGTGGACTACGGAGAATATAAGCTGGGTACAAGAAATGAGTCGGTAGTCTTCTCTTTACAGACACTGATCGTGAAATTTACAGCTGCACTGACCTCGTTGTTTATAGGATTTGCACTGCAGCAGACGGGATACATACCAAACAGCCCGGACCAGAGTATGCTGACCATGAATTCCATACGGGTGCTGATGTGTGCCGTGCCTGCACTTTCTATGCTCACTGCATATGTCATTTATAAAAAAGCATATAAGCTCAGCGACAGTTTTATGAAACAAGTGATTGAAACAATACAGGAAAGGAGATTTAACGCAGAAGCCTGACATTCTGCGGAGGTGGAAAGATGAAAGATACAAGTGTGCTGATGAACGAATTTAAAGAAGGAATTTATGAGAGTCTGTTAAAAGATATTTATGTAGATGACAGTGTGCTGGAATATCAGAAAGAAAGATATATAAAATCACTGAATCAGTATGAAGAAATATTCGGGAAAGAAGAAGTGGAGATCTATTCCGCACCGGGACGGAGTGAAGTGGGAGGCAATCACACGGACCATCAATATGGCAAGGTTCTTGCAACATCTATTAATCTGGATGCCATTGCAGTGACTGCCAGGACAGGAGATGAGAAGATCACGGTAGTTTCTGACGGATATGAGCGCATGGAAATAGGTTTGAATGACCTGCTTGCCAGAGAGGATGAAAGAGAAACCTCGCTGGCACTGATCAGAGGTGTTGCCGCCAGACTGAAACAGAAAGGATATAAGATCGGGGGCTTCCGGGCATATATTACCAGTGACGTACTCATCGGCGCAGGGATGTCATCATCCGCCGCCTATGAAACTCTGATCGGCACCATTTTATCCGGACTGTACAATGAGATGAAACTGGATCCGGTATTTTTAGCCCAGGCAGGCCAGTATGCGGAAAATGAATATTTTGGAAAGCCGTGTGGTCTGATGGATCAGATGGCGTCCTCTGTGGGAGGAATGATCTATATTGATTTTGAAAATCCGGAGGAGCCGGAAGTAAGGCAGGTAAACGTTGACTTTGAAGGCTTCGGACACAGTCTCTGCATTGTGGACACGAGAGGGTCCCACGCGGATCTGACAGAGGACTATGCCATGATTCCGTCTGAAATGAAGCAGGTAGCCCATTATTTTGAAGAAGATGTGCTGCGGAAAGTAGACAAGACCGACTTTTATCTGAACATACCCGCTATCCGTGAAATTCTTGGAGACCGTGCAGTGCTCCGAGCCATGCACTTGTTTGAGGAAAACAAGAGGGTGGAAGAAGAGGTGGAGGCTCTGGAACAGGGGAAATTCGAGGTCTTCAAAAAGCTGGTGAAGGATTCCGGAGATTCCTCTTTTAAGTATTTGCAAAACGTCTATTCCAATCACCAGGTAAACAACCAGAGCGTTTCCATCGGCCTTGCGGTCAGTGATGTGATACTGAAAGACCGGGGCGTGAGCCGTGTCCACGGGGGAGGTTTTGCGGGAACCATTCAGGCCTTTGTACCGGATGAGATCGTTCCGCTTTATCAGAAAACCATGGACAGTGTATTTGGAGAAGAAGCGTGCCATATTTTGAAAGTCCGCAAATACGGCGGAATGAAAGTTTTATAGGGAGACAGGAAGATGGCAGAAGTGAAAGTGATCGAACAAAGACAAGACGGAATTGACATCATAGAGATGAAGAATCAGGAACTGACAGTCAGAGTTACAAATTTCGGGTGCCACATTCTTTCGGTCTGGATGAAAGACAGCAAAGGAAATACAGATGATGTTGTTCTTGGACTGGAACATATAGAGGACTATAGAAAAGATGAGAAATATATCGGAGGAATCCTGGGACGGGCAGCGAACCGGATCAAAGACGGAAAGTTTACCCTTGGGGGACAGGAGTATCATCTGGCGGTAAACAACGGGCCGAACCACCTCCACGGAGGTACGGAAGGATTTGATAAGAAGGTTTGGGACTATGAGATTAGGGATGACAAAGTAATCTTCTGCCATCTGTCTCAAGATATGGAAGAAGGGTATCCGGGGAACCTGAGGATCCATGTCTCCTATGAACTGACAGGAAATACACTGACTATGATATATTACGGGACAACCGACAAAGATACAATTGTGAATTTGGCTAACCATACATATTTCAATCTGTCCGGCAGGAGAGAAAAGATTTATGATCATAAACTCAGGATAAAGGCATCCCGGATTGCCTGTGTTGATAAGGACGGCTGTGCCACTGGTGAAAAACTCAATGTGGCCGGTACTCCGTTTGACTTCAGAAAGTTCCGCAGAATCGGAGAACGTATTAATGATGAGCATGAACAGCTTGCATTTGCGGGAGGATACGATCACCCTTATATTTTAAGCGATCAGACAGAGCAGATTACGCTGCTTCATGAAGAGACAGGAAGAAAACTGACAGTTTCTACAAATCTTCCGACGGTACAGCTTTACACGTCGAACTTTCTGGAAGGAGGATTTCCCGGAAAAGGAGGGAGATCAAATGAAAACAGAGACGGTGTCTGTCTTGAAACCCAGTTTATGCCGAATGCTGTTAACCTTGAGGAGAGGCAGCAGGTGATTCTACGAAAAGAAGACAGATATGCAGTGTTTACCGCTTTTAAATTCGAGGTGCAGGAAAATGATTGATGAATATATTGCAAAATTAGTACAGTATGGGCTCAATAAACATCTGATCGAACCGGAGGACAAGATTTACACGGTCAATCAGTATCTGGAAATCTTTAAGCTGGATGATTATGAGGAACCCAAAGTCCCGGCAGGGGAGATTGATCTGGAAGAGATCTTGACAAAACTTACGGATGAGGCATATGACCGTTATATTATAAAGAGCAATGATGTCGTGACAAGAGATCTGTTTGACACAAAGCTCATGGGTGTTTTGGTGCCGAGGCCCAGCCGGGTGATACAGGATTTCCGGGAGAAGTATGAGAAGAGTCCGGAAGCAGCGACCGAATTTTTCTATAAGTTCAGTCAGGATACAGACTATATCCGCAGATACCGTGTGAAGAAGGACTGGAAGTGGACCGCAGACAGCCCGTACGGAACCATTGATATTACCGTGAATCTTTCAAAGCCGGAAAAGGACCCGAAAGCCATTGCCGCGGCAAAGAACGCGGCGCAGAGCCGTTATCCAAAGTGCCAGCTGTGCATGGAAAACGAAGGGTATGCAGGGCGCATGAATCACCCGGCGAGACAGAATCACAGAGTCATTCCGGTTACGGTCAACGGCAGCAGATGGGGGTTCCAGTATTCACCGTATGTTTATTACAACGAGCACTGTATTGTATTTAACGGAGAGCATGTGCCTATGAAGATTGACCGGACGGCGTTTGTGAAACTGTTTGATTTTGTCAGACAGTTTCCTC
>NZ_FR889175.1:11424-12641 GCF_000432215.1 Anaerostipes sp. CAG:276 | reverse complement strand
GATCTTCCGATCGTGGGAGGGTCCATTCTGTCACACGACCATTTCCAGGGCGGACATTATCAGTTTGCCATGGCAGATGCGAAGGTCGAAAAACACTATACAGTGAAGGGATTTGAGGATGTGGAGACGGGAATCTTGAACTGGCCGCTGTCAGTGCTCCGAATCCGGTCAAAGGACGAGAACCGGCTGATTGATATGGCGGATCATATCCTTAATGTTTGGAGAAACTACAGTGACGAGAATGCCCATATTTATGCACAGACCGGCGGGGAACCGCACAATACGATCACTCCGATCGCCAGGAAGACCGGGGAGACCTATGAGCTGGATCTTACTCTGAGAAATAATATAACGACTGCAGAACATCCTCTGGGGCTGTTTCATCCCCACGAGCAATATCACCATATTAAGAAAGAAAATATCGGACTGATCGAAGTCATGGGTCTTGCGGTGCTGCCTTCCAGATTAAAAAATGAAATGGAACTTCTTGCGGACTGCCTTGTAAAAGGGACTCCGATTGAAGAAGAGGAATCTTTGAGAAAGCATGTTGACTGGGTGGAACAGTTTGTGCCAAAATATAAGGAGATCAACAAAGAGAATGTCATGGATATCCTGAAAGAAGAGATCGGACAGGTATTTGTAAAAGTCCTTGAGGACGCAGGTGTTTATAAATGTACCGAAAAGGGCAGGAAACAGTTTGAGAGATTCATTTCTACATTGGATCAGCAGTAAGAAAGGCGGAATGAAATATGAAGATTTTAGTATTAGGCGGAGCAGGCTACATTGGGTCCCATACGGTTTATGAATTGATTGATGCCGGAGAAGACGTTGTGATCATTGACAATCTGGAGACCGGATACAAGGAAGCGGTTCACCCGAAGGCCAAATTCTATCAGGGGGATCTGAGAGACAGAGCATTTGTGGACAGCGTTCTGGACCAGGAGACCGGCATCGATGCAGTCATCCACTTTGCGGCAAACTCACTCGTAGGTGAGAGTATGACGGATCCGCTGAAATATTATGATAACAATCTGTGCGGTACAAAGACCATGCTGGAATCTATGGTGGCACACGGCATCGACAAGATTGTCTTTTCTTCTACGGCGGCGACCTATGGAGAACCGGAGAAGACTCCGATTCTCGAAACGGACCGGACAGAGCCGACCAATACTTACGGCGAGACAAAGCTCTCTATGGAAAAGATGTTCAAATGGGTG
>NZ_FR889175.1:0-11393 GCF_000432215.1 Anaerostipes sp. CAG:276 | reverse complement strand
AGAGCACACGGACTCCGGTTTGTATCACTTCGCTATTTTAATGCATGCGGAGCCCATAAAAGCGGAGAGATCGGCGAGGCGCACAATCCGGAGACTCATCTGATCCCGCTGATCCTTCAGGTTCCAAACGGAAAAAGAGAAGCAATCAGTATTTTCGGAACCGATTATCCGACCAAAGACGGGACCTGTGTCAGAGATTATATTCATGTGACCGATCTTGCACAGGCTCATATCCTCGCGGTAAAATATCTGATGGAAGGAAATGAAAGTGATATCTTCAATCTCGGAAATGGAATTGGCTTTACGGTCAAAGAGGTGATCGAGACCGCAAAAGAGGTAACGCAAAAACCGATCAAAGCAGTGGAAGAGGGCCGGAGGGCCGGGGACCCTGCAGTGCTGATCGCATCCAGCGAGAAGGCAAAAAAAGTCCTTGGATGGAAGCCGGAGCATGCAGATCTCCATGAGATCATTGAGAGTGCATGGAGGTGGCACAGCACACATCCCGAAGGATATCAGAGCAAATAATACGAGTAATATAATGTAAAAAATGGAACGGTCATCAGGAAATTAGAACGTATATCTGAATTTCCATAAATATGCTTGACGATGAAGCTGTATCGTTCTATACTGACCACAAGCTCAGCAGAGACAACATCCTTAGAGAATGTAATCTCAGAATCTGCCGGAGCACAGACATATATTTTATAATGAAAAAGGAACAGCCATGATGCATTTTTTATTGCACATGTCTGTTCTTTTTTGCATTTGGAGCGGGAAAGGGGTAAAATATGATTATGTTTTACGTTTTATAAATTAGAAAGGATTGAGGATGGAGAGAACGTTAAAAATAGCAATCTGTGACGATGAACAGACTTACTTGGATATCTTGGAAGATGAATGTCTCCGGTTCCTGGAGGGCAGAAATCAAAAGGCACAAATCTTCTGTTTTCAAAGGGGAGAAGATCTGCTTTCTTCGGAGGATGAGTTTGATATCATCCTGCTCGACGTGGAACTGCAGCATATGGATGGATTTTCTGTTGCGGAAGAGTGGAAGAACCGGCAGAGGCCCGGAAAAATCATTTTTATTACGAGCCATGATGAATGGGTCCAGAGAGCTTTTAAGGTTCAGGCATTCAGGTATCTGTATAAAAGTGGAAGCGGACAGGATCTTTTGGAGGCGCTGGAAGACGCGCTCAAAGATATGAACGACAATGAAGGGATTGTACTGGAGGGAAAGGAGGAGAGCAGATTCGTTTACTTCCGGGAGATTCGATGGATCGAAGCTCTGGGCGATGAAATAGCGGTGTTTCTTGTGGGAGGGCATCTGATCGTGAGATTGTCTCTGAAAAAAATTGAGGGGTGTTTGGATGAGAGGTTTCAGCGGATCCACAAGGGATACATAATTAATTTCCAATTCGTAGAGCATTATTACAAAGAACGGCTTGTGCTGTTCTGCGGAAAGGAATTTCAGATTTCCAAGAGGAAACAGAAGGAGGTCAAAAAACACTATTTTGAGTATATAACCAAATATGCAAAAGTGATTTAATGAACCCATATGGGAAATGGGCAGTGAGGGTGAAAAGTGAAAGGATTATATTGGGTGTATGTGTACGCCATTGAACTTTGGAAGATGATCTTGATCATGAGGGGGATTTTAGGGATCGAACCGGTGCGGAAACGGCAGGTGCTGATGTTTCAGATTCCGGCAGTTTTGGGAGTGCTGGCAAGCTTTAAGTACCAGCTTCCCGTGAATATAGTTATTGTCCTGTTTATTATGTTGTCGGCATGGATTTATTTTAATAAGTTTTTTCTGTCAGTGTTTACCTGGCTCGGAATTTCGATCATGGATTTTCTGATCGGACTGTTTATTATTTTTTTCGCACAGATGGATTTTCAGACAGCTTATAACAGCAATCATTTCGCTGATGTGGAGGAGGTCTTCAGTTTTCTTCTGCTGATCGTTATCATTGCGGTACGGAAGAGGTTTGAAGTCAAGAAGATCCAGTATACATACAGTGATGTGGCACTGGGAGCCATGGTACTGGTTGGGGTGATCGCCTGTATCGGTCCCTTTCTGTCGGAAGGATTTCAGAACTGGACATCCATCGGTAAGAGGCTGGAGATCCTTCTTGGATTTCTTTTGATGCTGTTTGGAATCAGCAGTATTATATACCGGATCTGCAGAGTCAGGCAGGAGCAGGAACAGTTTGAACAGCAGATGCTGTGGAATGAACGTCTGTTAAACGAACAGAAAAAGTATTATGAACTGCTGCTTCAGAAGGAGGAGATGACCAAAAAGATCAGACATGACATGAAAAGCCAGCTGGCATGTCTGAGCAGATTTCTGGAAAAAGAAGAGTATGACAATGCAAGGGAATATCTGGGCGAGCTGACCGGAGATATAAAGCGTTTGAATATTCTCATTTCTACCGGAAATGATGTGGTTGATATAGTGGTAAATGATATTGTCCAGAGCGAAAAGATTAAGATCAACTGGAAAGGAAAAATTCCGAGCAGGCTTAACATGACCAATGCAGAGATCTGTATTTTGTTTTCCAATCTTCTCAAAAATGCTGCGGAAGCCGTCAGAGATATGGAAGACAAGACAGTCAGCGTCACGGTCAAGCTCACCGGGCATCATTTGATTTTGGAGGAGAGCAACCGGACCATGAAGCCGGTGATCATAGAAGACGGCCGTCTCAAAACTACGAAGCATGACAAAGAAAAACACGGCATTGGAAGCCGCAATATGATCGAAATCGCCGAAAAGTATAACGGGGATGTTTCCTTCCGGTGTGAGAATGGGATATTCTATGTAAAAATTATCCTTCTGGATACTATTTAATGGAAAAAAAGATGACGGTTATTCAAATATCAAGTCGTTCCCCGAGGGTATATTGAAACAAGGAATAGGACCTTTTATAGTGTGTATTGTTACCGAGATAATTGTCGAAAGCAAAGCAGTATAAAGGGGGATAAAACAATGACATGCATGAGATGGCCTTGGCCTTTCTAATCGTCATCTAGTCCGTTTGGAGGACTAATTACAAAGGATAAAGAATTAATTATGAGGGTAGCCTTAAATTAAGAGACATAAAACAAGAGGCATTTCTGAGAAGATCAGAGATGCCTCTTTTATTATGTCTGATTTTATGCTTTCCACAGTCCGTGGAGATTGCAGTATTCATATGCGGCAATCAATTCCTCACCGTCTGCCAGAAGGAATTCTGCCTCCGGTTTTTCACCCGGATTCAGATATTTTATCTGATGGCCGCGGCTGGTTTCAATGCAGATGAACATAATGTAGTGAGCCTCCATCATAGGATGTTCGGCTTCTCCGACCTTCACGCTGATCCTGCGGTCATCCGCTGAAATGACCGGGACGTGTTTTTCTGCTGCCCCGTCGGTAGTGCCTGGAACAAGCTCCGTCATTTTCTGGCCGCAGCACATGACCGGTACCCCGCTGTCATTCAGCAAAGTCATGATGTTTTTGCAGTGTTCACAGATAAAAAATTTCATTTTAAGAACTCCCTTCTTTAAAACAACAACCCTGGTTACTGATTCTAATATATCAGATTATGCGTCATTTGTCTGTAGAATTTGGAAAAAATGAAGCAACTCTGTGACAAATTTCATATACTATCATTAGATGGCAGCAGAAAGGAGCGGTAAAATGTATGATTTTGCAGTGCTTGGCGGTGATTTAAGACAGTTTTATATGGCAAAACAGCTTGCTTTTAAAGGCTATTCTGTGATTACCTATGGGATCGCATCCGGGGAGGTGCAGGCTTCTTCTATGAAAGAAGCCGTGGAAAATGCAGAAATCCTGATCGGCCCGATCCCTTTTTCCAAAGACCGTGAAAACCTGGTTTCCATGGAATGCTGTGCTGACTTCGGAATAGAGGATGTAAAACAGCATCTGAGGAAAGGGCAGAAGATCTTTGCGGGATGTATTCCGGATGACTTCTGCCGCTATTGCATGAATGCGGGGGTTGCTGTCCATGACTTTATGAAATTGGACTCAGTGGCGTTAAAAAATGCCGTGCCCACTGCCGAGGGAGCTGTGGCAGAAGCCGTTTTTGATTCTCCTGTACAGATACAGGGAAGCCGATGTCTGGTGACAGGCTTCGGACGATGCGGCAGCGTCCTGGCAGAAAAGCTGAAGCTTTGGTCGGCCAAAGTAACGGCAGCCGCAAGAAATAAGGAGCAGCGTGCCCTGGCGGAGTCCTTTGGAATAAAAGCAGTCTCTCTCGATGAGCTGAAAGAAGAACTTTCTCAGGCTGATTTTATTTTTAACACGATTCCGGCCATGATTTTAGACAGAGAACGTCTGGAACAGGTAAAAAAAGAGGCGTTAATCGTGGATATTGCATCTGCGCCGGGAGGCGTAGATTTCATGGCGGCAGACGAATTGGGGATCAAGGCAAAACAATGTCTTGGAATTCCCGGCAAGTATGCAGCGTGTTCGGCAGCTGCCATTCTGACAGAAACAATGATTACGGAATGGGATGTATGATGAGTGTAAAAGGAAAGAAAATAGGAATTGCCGTAACTGGCTCATTCTGCACATATGAAAAAATTTTTATCCAGCTTGAGAAGCTGGCAGAAGAAGGAGCACAGGTGCAGACCATTTTTTCCGGGGCCGCACAGAGCATAGACAGCCGATTTGGAAAGGCAGAAGATTTCTTGGATAGGGCAGAGAAGATCACTGGGATTACCCCGATGAAAACGATCGCCCAGGCTGAACCGATCGGTCCAAAGAGTCTATTGGATATTCTGGTGATCTTCCCGTGTACAGGAAACACGCTTGCAAAGCTGTGCAGCGGGATCACAGATTCACCGGTCCTGATGGCGGCAAAAGCCCATTTAAGGAACGATAAACCTTTGGTGATTTCTGTATCAACCAATGACGCTCTGGGAATAAATATGAAGAACATCGGAGCTCTGATGAATATGAAAAATATTTATTTTGTACCGTTTGGGCAGGATGATCCGGTGAAAAAACCGAACTCCATGATCGCCGATACCAGCCTTTTGATCCCGACTGTGGAAAAAGCGCTGGAAGGCAGACAATATCAGCCGGTTATCCGGGGATAGAACGTAAGGCTCCCGGTGATGCTTCACCGCGGGGCCTGTATGAAAAAAAGTTGAAGAGGTGGCACATATGTGTGGTATTGCGGGATTTTGTAATCCTCATAACAGGTATCTGGAAAAGAAAGGACAGTGGGAAGATGTTCTGGACCGTATGAATCAAGTTCAGAAGCACCGGGGCCCGGATGATCAGGGAACGTTTTTGGAAAATGGGTGCGGCCTGGCCCATGTCCGTCTCTCGATCATTGACTTATACACCGGTCATCAGCCCATGGTAAGAGAGGAATCCGGACGTAAGTTTGTCATTGTGTATAACGGTGAAATTTATAACATGAAGGAATTGAAACAGGAGCTGAAAAAGGAAGGGGCGATCTTCAGGACAGCGAGCGATACGGAAGTGATCCTGGCGGGGTACATCCTTCACGGACCGGCCTTTGTGGAGAAACTGAACGGTATTTTTGCGGTCAGTATTTGGGATTCTGCGGAAAAGAAGCTGTTTTTGTTCAGAGACCGGCTTGGGGTCAAACCGTTGTTTTATTCTTTTTCCGGCCAGACCCTTGTATTTTCATCCGAGATCAAGGGTATCTTTCAGTATCCGGGGATAGAACCGGTCATCGACCGGGACGGACTCGGTGAGATTTTTGGACTGGGACCGGCAAAATCCTATGGAAAAGGAGTATTCAAAGGCGTTTCAGAAGTACTGCCGGGTCATTTTCTGGAGTACAGCACGGAGGGGCTTAATGATCACACTTACTGGAAGCTTGAGAGCCGGCCTCATGAAGAATCTTATGATCAGACGGTAGAGAAACTGTCTTATCTGGTCCACGATGCGGTAAAGATGCAGATGCTCTCTGATATTCCGATTTGTACGTTTTTATCCGGAGGGGTGGACAGCAGTCTTGTGACAGCCATCTGTGCCAAAGAGCTTGGCAGACAGGGGAAACAGCTGAATACCTTTTCTTTTGATTTTGTAAACAATGACCGGTATTTTAAGGCCAATTCTTTTCAGCCGTCTCAGGACCGTCCATGGGTAGACCGTATGGTAGAGGCATCGGGAACCAATCACACGTACCTGGAGTGTAATAACGAGCAGCAGATTGAGAACCTGTACAGGGCTGTGGATGCAAGAGACCTTCCCTGCATGGCTGATGTGGAGTCTTCCCTTCTCTACTTCTGTTCAAAAGTTGCCGAGACAAAGAAGGTTACTCTGACCGGAGAATGTGCGGATGAGATTTTCGGAGGATATCCGTGGTTTCATAAAAAAGAATGTTTTGAAGCCCATGCATTTCCGTGGTCTATGGATATGGAGCCCAGGGAGGCCCTGTTAAGCGGCGATGTGCTTCAGGCGGTAGATCTGAAAGCCCATGCACGGCGGGCATACGAAAAGACGATCCGGGAAACCCCAAGACTTCTTGGAGAAGATCCGACAGAAAGCCGGAGGAGAGAGATCTCCTATCTGAATCTTAAATGGTTTATGGTCACACTTCTGGACCGGATGGACCGCACCAGCATGTATTCCGGCCTGGAAGCCAGAGTACCGTTTGCCGACCACAGGATCGTGGAATATATGTGGAATGTGCCGTGGGAAATGAAATGTCCGGACGGTGTGGTCAAAGGACTGTTAAGGGCCGCAGGTGAAGGAGATCTTCCGAATGAAGTATTGTACAGGAGGAAGAGTCCGTATCCGAAAACGTATCATCCTGAATATGAAAAAATGCTGGGAGACCGGCTGCGGGAAGTGATCGCAGATCCCAATGCTCCGATTCGGAATTTGATCGATAAAAAGAAAACGGAAGAATTTTTAGAGAGTCCGTCGGACTACGGAAAACCTTGGTATGGACAGCTGATGGCAGGACCGCAGATGGTGGCGTTTATGCTCCAGGTCAACTACTGGCTGGAAACGTATCATATCGCTGTCATATAAGAAGAGAACAGAAGGGATTGTTTTCATAAAAGAACAATTCCTTCTGTTTTTTATGTTTTTTCCACTCTGTCATGGTATAATGAAGATAAGATATTGATCTTAGCAATCACTGTTTATGAGCAAAGGAGTGATGTTTATGAAAGAGAACAGAATCATATGTATTTCCAGAGAATTCGGAAGCGGCGGCCATGAATTGGGAGAACACCTGTCAGAGAAGCTGGGGATCAAGCTGTTCGACAGCGAGATCATAACAAAGGTAGCCGAGCTTGGCAATGTGCCTGAAGACTTTGTGGAAGAACAGGGGGAGGTCAGAGACTTCCGGGGCTTCCTGGGAGTGATGCCGTCCGGACATGCTGCAGCGGACATTACAAGAGACTTTGTAGTTACTTCGGAGAAACTGTTTGCCCTTCAGTCCATTGCCATCCGGCAGATGGCTAAAGACGAAGGTTCCTGTATTTTTGTGGGACGGTGTGCGGATGTTATTCTGCAGAATCAGGCAGAGTGCATCTCAGTTTTTGTCCACAGCCCGCTGGAAGACAGGATTCAGAGAATTATGGATCTGCGGCAGATTACAGAAAAGGAAGCAAGGAAACTGATTAAGAGGACTGACCGGGAAAGAGCCTCTTACCACAACTATTACACGAAGATCAAGTGGGGACATCCGAGCAACTATCACCTGGTTCTTAACATGGGAAAACTGGGCATGGAAAATGCGGTGGATCTGATTTCTTACTATGTAGAACGCTGAATATGATACAGAGAGGAGAGATGATATGAGGCCGAATACGATTATATGCATATCCAGAGAGTACGGAAGCGGAGGCCATGAAATTGCGGAGAAGCTTTCAGAGGATTTAGGGATCAAGCTATTTGACAAAGAACTGATCGCCAGAGTGGCAAAGATGGCGGACGTGTCTGAAGAGTATATAAGCCAAAGGGAAGAGACCGGTGATTATGCCTATATCTTCGGAGTTCCCATCGGACATCCGGCCACGACTCCTATGGATGAATGTATCCTGACACCTGAGAAGCTTTTTGTCATTCAGTCCATTGCCATACGCCAGATCGCAGAGCAGGAGAAGTCCTGCATCTTTGTGGGGCGGTGTGCAGATGTTATCCTTCAGAAACTTCCCGGCTGCCACTCTTTCTTTATCCACAGCTCTGAGGCAGTGCGGATTCAGAGGATCATGGACACGGAGGACGTCTCTGAGCGGGAGGCGAAACGTCTCATGAAAAAGGTGGATAAGGAGAGGGCTTCTTACCACAATTACTACACAAAAATCAAGTGGGGACATCCGAGCAATTATGAACTGGTCATCAACACCGGCCGGACAGGTATAGATAAAGCGGTAAAAGTCATAGAATCTTACTTGGAAGAATAGATATAAAGGGCAGATGGGAAATCCACCTGTCCTTTTTGTATATCCGAAGGGCACACCGTAATTCATTCCCTTTGGGTGGACGTACTTTATACGATAATGTATACCCACAGGGCATCACGTATTTTATACCCTTCGGGTGGACGCGCTTTGCGCGATAAGGTATAATATAACAAGTAGCAGGAAGATATTTTTACTGGATAAGGGAGGTTGTATGACTATGGAATATAAAGATTTGATTGAAAGCAAGAACTCCGTCAGGGATTATAAAGAGAAGGAAGTCGATGCCGCTACCGTTAAGAAAATCCGGGATTTTGCCCAGTCCTGTGAGCGCCTGGATGACAGTATCGGGATCGATATCCGCTTTATGGATAATGATACCGTTTACCGCCAGCTGGACGGGTATGCAGGATATAAAGGGATTTTGATCAATGCGCCGCACTATATGATCGTTTTGTCAGAGAAAAAGGATCATTATATTGAAAATGGCGGATATGTGGGTGAATCTATCTCTGTTAAAGCTCATTCTCTGGGAGTGGATTCCTGCTGGATTACCTTCAAAGACAGCCGTACAGTCATTGAAAAGCTGAACATTGTCACGGATAAAGAAGTGGTGGCGATTATGGCATTGGGATACGGAAAGAAGCGGTTTAAAAAGGTTACAGGGAATGTCACATTGGGAAAAGGATATGCCAATGCGGATTTTCAGGTGAAAGACAGCGTTATATCTCCAAGGATGCCTTTAGAAGAGATTGTTTTTCTTGATACATGGGGCAATAAAGCAACGGTGGATGAGCTTGTGAACCGGGCTGTATACGAACCGTTAAACTATGCAAGGATGGCGCCTTCTACTTTAAATCGCCAGCCGTGGAGATTTATCATTGACGGAGGACTGCTGATTCTTACAGTCAGGGACGACGAGGATACGAATCTCTACGAGGAACAGATCGACGCGGGCATCGTCATGCTTTACTGCAAGAAGGTGATGAGGGAGACCTTATGTGAGATCAACTGGAATCTCGAACCTGTGGAAAATAAATACAATATACCGGATAACTATAAGATTGTGGCATCCTGCAGTATGTAATACCCCTAAGGATTTCCGTAATATTATAAAAATGACCAAATACAGTTAAACGAGTTTTCTTCGTTTAACTGTATTTTTTTCCGACTGAAAAACAACAAATAACAACATAGATTCAATCTCATTATTATTTCAGCTTCTTATGATAAAATGTTTTACAGAATAAGGAGGAATGATTATGAGGAAGATGAGCAGTTCATTATGGAAAAAGGGAATGGCTGCGGCTTTATCTGCAGTAATGATGTTTGGTGTTTTTGGGGGAACGAAGACTTCTGTATCCGGGGCTTCCGGCAAAAAAGTCGATGCCAATATGGATGGCAGAGCGAATGAGACGGTTACAGTAAACAATGCAAAAGGCGCAAGGATGATCAAAGTAGGCTCCTATGTAAAATCAGGAGGAGAGCTTAAGACGGGAAAGACATATTATGCACTGCGTCTCGCAGACGGTTATGGGGAACAGCGGCCGGATTATAAAAGGGTGCTGAAACAGAATACATGGGTAACGGTAAGCGCAAGTCTGCTTCCTGTAAAACTTGGCCGAAAGGTTTCCAGCCCTACCTGGTATAATTCACCCGATCAAAGCTACAATAAGGTACAGAAAGGCGATACTTATTTTGCTTTAAACAGTAAAGACAATACAGAATTTGTAAATCTGTTTGACAGCTGTAATGGAACCATTGCATTTAACGAGACTTTTAAGGGAAGCAATATTAATACCACGGACGGGAAGTATTCCCGCTATGGATGTGACAACGGCGGAGTAGCCGGCCAGCCAATTCTTTTATATCATGGTTCATCTGCCAGCGAGTATGTTTTAAGCGGGATTTATGTAAAGAATACAAAGACTTATAAGAAGAACCAAGTGATCAAAAAGTCGGATTTTACGGTCTATGCAAAATATGTGAATAAGAAAAACAGTAAAGATGTAAAATGGGGGAAAGCAGATACAAATTATATCGCTTTATCTCAGACTAGTGCGCAGAACAGAAAATTTAAAGTAAAGGTGCAGTATCCTACAACAGGTGCAGATATGCCAAGTCTGGCAGCAGGTGCCAAAACTAAGGAGCTCACTCTCAATACAGCAGCCAGTACCGCAAAGAAGGTCATTGTAGCAACTGGTACGGCCAAGACTTCCAGGAAGGTTCAGCTGTCATGGACAAAGACGAAGGGTGCGGACGGATACCGGATTTACGGTAATCAATGTGGAAAGAAATCTACACCAAAATATTTAAAGACAGTAAAGAAGGGAACGAAGACTACCATCACAAAGATTGGAAAGCGAAAACTGAAATCCAAAGGTTCCTATAAGTTTTATGTAAGACCATATCAAAATGTGAACAAACAGAAAAAGAACATTGGAAAATCTAATACGGCACATGTATTGATGAGAGCCGGTTCACGGTATGCAAATGCATCTTCCGTCTCTGTAAAGAAGAAATCAATTACGCTGAAAAAGGGCAGGACAGCTGTCATTAAAGCAAAGGTAAAGGTCCCGTCCGGCAAGAAACAGCCGAAAAATCACGGTGCAAAGATTCGTTACATGACTTCAAAAAGTTCTGTAGTATCCGTGAACAGCAAAGGAAAGATCAAAGCAAAGAAAGCCGGCAAGGCAGCTATTTATGTGATCAGTGAGAATGGAAAGTATAAAAAGGTCAGCGTAACGGTAAAATAAAAAATGCTGAAAGAAAATGTTGTAAAACTAAATAGGACAGTTTTACAACATTTTTTATTCGGCATATGAGAACAAAAGAAATTAAAAAAAATATAAAAAACCATTGCGCTTGTCGAAATTCCGTGGTATATTAATAAAGCTGTTGGGCTATCGCCAAGTGGTAAGGCACAGGATTCTGACTCCTGCATCCGCTGGTTCGAATCCAGCTAGCCCAGTTTCATCAGAATTAAAATAAATAATCAG